>CAYWHT010000196.1:0-7526 GCA_964458135.1 uncultured Saprospiraceae bacterium
CTGCAATCCGGCGCTCATGACGCCGCGGCCCAAGTTGAAACGGTAGGCGTAAATCGCATCGGCGGCGTAGCGATCCGTCAGGCCGATCGTTTGCCGGTAAATATTGGCGCCCACGCCCACTTTATTGTTGAAGAGGGGCGTGTTAAAGGTGGCCAGCTGGGTTTGGGGAGCGCCCTCAAAGCCCAGCCACTGATTGCGCACCAGGGCGGTGGCCATCGCCTGGTTTTCACTGCCCGCGTAGCCCGGATTGAAGAGCTGTTTCTGGTACATGAATTGGGTGAACTGGTCCTCCTGCTGGCCAAAGGCGGCCCAGGCAAAGAGTAGGCATATGCTGAGGGTAAAAATTTTTTTCATGGCTCAATAGTTTTTGGAAAGAAGGGGAAAGCGGCATTTTCCGGCTTCCCTTATGATTTTTTACGGGCGTTATCATCGCTGAATCATTACGTAACCGCTCTTCTTTTTACGGCGGCCGTCGCCAAAGTCCACAACGTAAAAGTAAGTGCCCGAGGGCAAGTCTTCCCCGTTGAAGGTGCCGCGCCAATCGTTGCGGTAGGGTTTTTCGGAACGGAATACTTCGTCTCCCCAGCGGTTGTAGATGGAAACCTGACTTTCCGGGAAGCGGTCGGTATCCAGGAGGCAAGGTACGACGAAGCGATCGTTTACGTTGTCGTTATTGGGGGTAAAGATATTGGGCGCCGAACAGGAGGCGTCATCGCCCACTTGCAGTTCCACTCGCGTCATGGAGCACTCGCAGGCGTCGCTGCATAGCTCGTACATGATCAGGTCTTTACCCACAAAATCCACTCGCGGCTTGTAGAGGAATTTGCCGAGGGTATCGGTCTCCCAGAGCGTGCCGCCAACGGGTTCGGAAACGATATTGATCGAGGCGGCCGTCGGCACGCTATCGTTATCGAGTAGGTACAGAGCGGTTTCCGTGGCGAATCCCACTTCTACGGTATCGGGGCGCGCCAGGGGATTGGCTTTAAAGGTGACGCGCACGGTGTCGCGGGAATTTTCGCCGCAGATGCCGCCGTCGATGCTCCATACGAATACGGTTTCGCCGGGGCTCAGGTTGCGTACGTTGGTCATGGGATCCATGCGGTTGGAGAAAACGACATTGGAGTCAGGCGTGGACCATCTGCCGGTGCTGCCCTCGGTGGGGGCGGTGGCTTGCAGCTGACCGAATCCGGCGTCATTGCAGAAGGTGGCGTCCGGCCCGGCGTAGGGCGCCGGATCGGAAACGACGATGAACACTTCGTCGGAGGATTCCCCGCAGCCGCCGTTGACCGTCCAGGTAAAGCTGTATTGGTTGCCGGGTTCCAATCCCTGAACCAGGGTGTTGGGGTCTTGCGGTTGGAGGATGCGCACCCCGAGCCTTCTTTGGGCGTCGGACTGCGACCAGGTTCCCTCGCTGGTGCCGATCGGGTTGGCGTTGAGGGAGACTTCTTGCGTTGCGCAGAGCACTTGATCGGCGCCGGCGTCAACGACTTCGGTCTCCGCGACCTGGACGACCACGCTGTCGGCCGAATAATTGCGGCAAGCGCCATTCGACAATTGCCAGCGGAAGAGGTAGCTACGACCGCCCTGCAGGCCGGAAACCGTGGAGTTGGGCTGATCGGGATTGGTGATGCTGACCGTGGTAGTCGAAGAATCTTCCGTTACGAGCGACCACATGCCGGCGCCCATCAGGGGCGCCTCGGCCTGCAATTCGGTTACCTCCTTGGCGCAGGCGCTAAAGTCATCACCCGCAAAGGCCTGGTTCATCGGAATTTGATTGATCCCCACGCTTACCGGTGGAGAGGGATCCGACTGGCAATCGCCCACCACCGTCCGCACGTAAAACTGCTGCTCCCCGTCCGGATAGCGGTCCAGCTCATCCAGCAGGAAAGTATCCCGGGTGGAGATGCCCAATAAGCCATTTTCATCAAACCACTGGTAGGTGGCGTTGATGGTTCTCGTTCCTTCGAGCACGGCCAATTGGAGGATAGAGTCGCCGGTGCTAATACACAGCGGGCCGTTGCTCGTAATGCCCGGTGTGCGTGGCTTTGGAGCAACACTTACCGTGATGGTCTCTTCGACGGTGCAGCCGTTTCGGGAAACGGTCAGCGTGTAGGAGCCGTCGTGTTGTTGTTGGTTGGCGTTCGGAATAACCGGATTGGGGATGGAGGAAGTAAAGCCAGGCCCCATCCAGGAATAAGTCGCCCCCGGAATGACGCTGGAAGAGAGTTGAATTTCGTCGCCGCTACAAACCGGGCTATTGCTGGTGATGCTGACCGCGGGCCGCGCGCCGATGCGGATGAGGTTTTCGGCCGAGGCCGCGGATTCACAGCCGTTGACGACGACCGATACGGAATAGGAGCCGCTGTCGTCAAAGGTGGCCTCGTCGATATTGAGAGAGGGGATAAAGGTGGTGATTTCTCCCCGGGGCGTTTTCCACTTGTAGGTAACTTCATTGCCGGTATAGGCTTCCGTCACGAGGCGGATAAAGTCTCCTTCGCAGAAAGGAGCGGGCGTTGACTCGCTGATGAGCGGCGCGTCGGGGCGTTCGGGCGGATCGTTGACATCCACCACCGTGCTGGCCGGATCGGAAGCGCAGCCGCCGGATGCTTCTACGATGAGTTGGTAGTTGCCGTTGTCTACTTCGGTGGCGTTGGGTATGACCGCCACGCTATCGGTGGAAGAAAATCCGCCGGGGCCCGTCCAACGGTAACGATAAGAACCGTTATCCAATGGGAAAACCGTAGCCCGTAATTCGATATCCGTAGGGCCGGTGATACAGCCCTGCGGGTTGCTGTTGATGGCGGTGATGCGCACGCGTTCCTGCACGAACACCTCGACGGTGGCGGTATTGCTGCAATTTTCGGCCGTGGTGATGGTCACCTGGTACGCGCCTTGCCGGGCAGCCGTAATGTCGTTAATAACCGGATTTTGGGAAACGGAAGTAAAGTCATTGGGGCCCGTCCAGCGGTAGGTCGCACCCGGAATGCCCGGCGAGGCGAACAGCTGCAGTTGGTCGCCCTGGCATACGACATTCGCGTTGGTGGAGGCTACGGCGTCGGGCCGGGTATTGACAACCACTTCGCTGGGGTCGGAAAGCTCGGAATCACAACCGAAACGGGTGACGTAGAGGCGCCAGCGGCCCTCGGCGGAGCCGAGGTTCGACTGCGAAATGGTCAGCCGGTTAGTAGTGGTTATGATTTCCTGCAAGTTGGGAGATATCCACACGTAGCGATCCGCCTCGTCGATATTGGTGGTTAGCACAACCGATTCGTCCTCGCAAACTGGTCCGTTATTGCTCAGCTCGGGCCGCTCCGGTTTAGCCAGGACGTTGACGACAGTAAAGGCCGGATTTGAAGAACAGCCGTTGCGCGTAACGACGAGGCGATACACTCCGGAATTGGCCGTGCCGGCTTCGGGGATCACGCTCGGAAATTGACTGGTGGAGCGATAGCCGTCGGGGCCCGTCCATTCGTAGGTTACTCCCTCGCCAGTGACCGAGGTGCCCAGCGTAATGGATTCGCCCTCGCAAATCGTCAATTCATTCGCATTGACCGTCGCCACGGGGATGGCGGTGCGCGTCACCCGCACGGGCGTGGCGGGCGCCGAAACGCAGCCTTCCGCCTCGATGGTTAAGTAGTAGCGATCGCCGCCCTCGGTATGCGGCGCCGGTATTGTGTAGGAGGGTTCTGAAGTGGTGGCCAGCAGTTCTCCCTCGGGAGGCGCGCCGCGGTACCAACGGTAAACGGCAAAACCCTGGGGAACTACCGACGATTCCAGTACGATGTCATCCTCCACGCAAACATTCTCCTCGGTTAGTAGAATGGGCGTCAGGGGGAGGTCTTCGATGCTCACCTCTACGATTCCGGTCGATTGGCAACCCGTAATCCCGGTGATTTGCACGGAATAGGAGCCGGCGTTATCGGAGTCGACATTCGGGATGACGGGGTTTTCCACATCGGAAGTAAAGCCGTTGGGGCCCGTCCATTGATATTGGAAGATGATGCCGCCTTCGGCCGGGGGCGGATTGGCCTGTAAAAAGAGGGTGTCATTGCCACAGATGCCGGAGTTGGCGGTGGGTTGGGGTTTGAGGTTTTCCACCCTTACCGGCACCGTGCAGGTAGACGACAAGCCCGCCCGGTCGATCACCGTTAGCGTTACATCCGGCGTTCTACCGGTATCCTCGCAGGTAAAGGTGTTGGGCATGACAAACATAGTGTCGATGCCGCAATTATCGGTGCTTCCCGCGTCGATCTCCGCGGCCGAAATAGTTTCCTCGCTGATACCCGAGGGGTTGATGAATACCGTCGTGGGCTGGCAAAGCGCAACCGGCGGCTCGCCGTCGGTCAGGTTAATGTTGTAGGAGCAGGTATCCGCGTTGCCGTTGCTGTCTTCTACGATGTAGTAAACCGTCGTTTCCCCCAGCTCGAAAATATGGGTCGGATTGAAGAAAGTCGTATCGATAAAGGTGAGGGGAATTTCGGTGGCGCCCTCGGCGAAATAGGCCGGCGTGACGAACGGGTAGTTGATGCTTGCCTTGATGTAAGATTTGCCGTCGGTATCTCCGTCTTCTTCGATCAGGTTTGGGTCGCAGGGGTTGATGCCGTCGCCCTGCATGCCGGGCGGGATATTGATTTCGTTGACCCGCGCGGTAATTAGCAATTGGCCGTCGGCGGCCCAGCGGTTGAAATCCGCCGCCGGGATGGTGAACACCTGCTGGCCGGAAGTCGTGCAATCGGCGATGCCCTCGCTGGTTTGGCCGATTTCGGCGCCGTCTTCTCCCTCAATGATGAAGAAGGCGCCGTTGGAGCTAAGGTCTCCTTTAAGCTGTAGTTCGAGGGTTACGGGACCGAGTGCGTTGGCGGCCAGGCCGGTGAATTCCAGCACCTGGTCTTCCGCAATGGGATCGTCAAGATCGGGATCGTTGCGGAAAGTGAGGAATGAGGTGTCGGTACGAATAGTTCTAGCGAAGGAATCGCAATTATCGGTCACGGCCTGAGGCAACGGCAAGGTCACTTCGGCCTGGCAGGAGCTGGTGTCCACCTGTACGGTCCTATCTTCAGGGCAGACGATATTGGGTGCTTCCCGGTCTTCTACGCGGACGACGTAGGAGCAGCTATCCTGCAGCCCCGCGCAATCCCGTACGAAGTACTGAATAAGGTTGTTGCCGGTTGGCAGTTGGAGGGTCGTTTCCTGTGGCGGAGATATGACTACCCGCTCGCCGTTGTTGACGGAATATTGGAAGGTGAGGTTTTGCAGGTCCTTTTGTTGGAAGCTCAGGCGGGCGTTCACCTTGCCTTCCGGGCAAATGTCGTTGATGGCCGCCCGTCCGGGTTGCCCTTCCGGTTGGTTGGGCTCCAGCCGGATCGTAATGACGCCGTCCAGCCCCCAGTTTTCGATCTGGGCGCGGGTGAGGGTTAGGATGGTCTGGGAGGTGTCGCACTGGGCGGGCGTATTATTGGTTTGGCCGAGGAAGGCGTCGTCTTCGCCGAAAATGCCGAACACTTCGGTTGACTCTTCCCCGTCTACATCCACCAGCTCGATGAGCAATTCGGCGCTGGTCAGCGCCGAAAGCGGGCGCGGATTTTGGAGTTCGAAGGTGAGGGTGATTGGGTTGACGGGTACATTGTTTTCATTGCCGGGCTCGGCGGAAGAAGAGAGGAAGACCGTTTCGTTTACCGTTTCGGTAAGGACCCGAAAGCCGCAGTTTTCCTCGATGGGTGGCGGCAGGAAGGTGTAGGTGGCGAAGCACTCGCCGGGATCGGTAGCTAAGAATAGGCTATCCGGGCAGTCGCGAATGACGGGCGCCGTCGTATCGATTTTGGAGAAGGTGGCGGTGGTGGAATCCCGGTTGCCGCATTCGTCTTCCACGATGAAGGTTACGGTTTGTTCCTGCAGGGTGGCGCCCGGCTCATTGCAATCCGGGGGGGGCAAAAAAGCCGTATCGCGGGTGCCCGTCACGTAGGCAAACCAGTTGAGGGCGCTCTGCGGGGTGCAATTGTCCTGGGCGCGGGCGCCGCCGTAATCTTGCAGCCAGTCGTTGAAAAGGGTGTCCACGTCATCCCGACCGTCGCACTCCATGACCAAGTCAGAGGCCAGGCGGGTGACGGCGGGGCCGAGGGTGTCGATAAACTGAATGAATTGGCTGGCGGTATCGACATTACCGCAGAGGTCTTCCACCCGCCACTCCCGGCGGATGGTTCCGTTGTTGGGGCATTCGTTTTGTTCGATATCCTTAAAGGTCACGCGCAGGGAATCAACGGGCGAGCAGTTGTCCGTCAGCATAGTTGGGCCTCCGGTCAGGGATGGTGGTGTCGCGCGGCACTTTGAAGCTGGGGGCTACGGTGTCCAGCACTTCGATTTCCTGTACCCCGGAGCTCACTTTGCCGCAGGCGTTGCTCACCAGCCAGGTGCGCATAAAAGTGTACGTATCCGGGCACTCGATGCTGGAAGAGTCGATCATATCGCTGTAGGAAACCGAAAAATCGGTATTGCAGTCATCGGTTGCCGACATGGCCACGGCCATGGAATCCTGGGCGGTCAGGTTGCGGAGGGCGTCGCCGCAGCCTACCGTCGTATCCCGGGGCAGATCGAATTCGGGGAAGGTGGTGTCGCGCACCGTGATGACCTGTCGGGCGACGGCTTCGTTGCCGCATTCGTCTCGGGCAATCCAGGTGCGGATGACGTCCCGCTGCTCGTCACAGAGGATTTGGGAATCGCGTTGCTGAAAATCAAAATCGATGGAAAGCTCTTCGGTGCAGTTATCCATAACGGTTACCGTGCCGCCGGGTGGTGGCGGAGGCACCGCTTCGCCGCAAGCAATCAGAGTATCGTTGGGAACGCCGCTAATGACCGGGGGTGTGGGGTCAATGACGGTAAAAGTGAGCGTCACATCCGTAAAGTTGCCACAGTTGTCGGTCAGCGTAATGGTAAATTCCCGGGTATTATCGTCATCGCAGGGATCGATGGGCGGCACCATGTCGGGGCTGGGAGAAGCTTGAGAAATATCGGCGATACCGGCTCCGCAACTGTCCACGGCGGCGAAAGAAATTTCGGCCCGCCGATCGGTTAGCCACTCTTCAATCGTTAGATCAGGGTCGTATTCTTCGCAGGATATCGTATCGTTAAACTCGGTGTAAGGCGGCAGCGGCCCGTCGCGATCACCCAGCACCGTAATGACCTGGATTTTGGTGTCGGTGCTGCCGTCTTCGGTGCTCGTGTAAGTCCAGGTGCGCGTAATCGTATCGCCATCGCAAAAGTTAAAGGTAGCCGGATCGAAATCGCTGGTAGCGGAAATCAAGGTATCCAAACCGGGATCCTGGTCATCGATTACCCGCAATTGAGGCGGCTCCAGCGTATCGGCAACGCAGTTGATAGTGGTGTCATTGGGTTCTTCGTCCGTAATGGTTACGACAAAAGGCGCAGCAGGCGCAGGCTGCTGAGATAGGGATGTCTCCGCCTGAAAAAAATGACGTAAAAAAGAATTGGGCAAATTGAGGTTAAACAGAAGAAGAAACCCGGCAATAACC
>CAYWHT010000197.1:0-7476 GCA_964458135.1 uncultured Saprospiraceae bacterium
AAGCTAAAAAGAGCAAGTCAGAATTCACAAATTTTGGGTTGTCAGACTATAACTCGGGAAGCATTATGTCTATGAGGAGCTTTTTACCGTCTTGCTTGGTTATCTTAGAAAAACATCTTACATTTGCGATCCGTTTAGGGAAAGATTGAAATCTAAGAAAAGTAAGTAATAACCAATGGCCAATCATAAATCCGCCAAGAAAAGAGCTCGCCAAGACTTCAAGAAGCGTTTGCACAATCGTTACTGGAAAAAGTCCACCCGTACGATGATCCAGAATTTGCGGGAAATGACCGACAAAGCGGAAGCCGAGAAGTATCTTCCGCAAGTGCTGAGCCGCATCGATAAGTTGGCGAAGAAAAATACCTGGCACCCCAATAAGGCTTCCAACCTAAAAAGCAAGCTGACGAAATTCGTCAGTAGTCTCTAAAGGAATAATTTGACTAACTCCTCTTTTAAGGAAGTGTATCCTGCATGGTTAGGGTACACTTTTTTTATTGCTTTCTTTCCGGCCGGAAGGAGCCGTTTCCTGCTTCACTTTAGGCACATCTAAACAATCTGCCCGTCCTTTTCGTATATTTGCAAACGAACGTTCATTCGTATTGATGATCCTAACCAGATGACAACCATGGCAAAATTTCATTCGCTGAAAGTCAAAGAAGTCAAAAAAGAAACCGAGGATTGTGTGTCGGTGGCTTTCGAACTGCCCGAGCAGCTCAAGGGAACATTTGATTTTTTGCAGGGTCAATACCTGACTCTGCGCGCCGAAATCGAGGGGGAAGAGGTGCGCCGTAATTATTCCATCTGCACCAGTCCGCTGGAAAAAGATTTGCGCGTCGCCATCAAGAAGGTGGAAGGGGGGCGCTTTTCCACCTACGCCAATGAAAACCTGCGCGCGGGTGATGAGCTGCAAGTACTGCCGGCCATGGGGAAATTCACCACCCACTTGGATCCGGCTCGTTTCCGGCATTACCTAGCCATTGCGGCCGGTAGCGGCATTACGCCGGTCATGTCGATCCTCAAGGCAGTATTGCAGCAGGAGCCAAAAAGCAAGTTTACCCTGTTATACGGCAACCGACGCAACGACACGATTATCTTCCGGGAAGCCCTGGAGGAATTGAAAAACCGGCATATCGAGCGCCTGCGCATTCATCACGTGCTGAGCCGCGAGGATCAGGGCGCCGAACTGTTCACCGGTCGTATCGATGCGCAGAAGTGTGAACAGCTATTCGATAAAGTGATCGATTTGGATACGGTGGACGAGGTTTTTCTCTGCGGGCCGCAACCCATGATTCAGGCGGCGAGCAAGACTTTGAAAGCTCGTGGGGTCGATCCCGAAAAGATCCATTTTGAACTTTTCACCACCAACGGCGCCGTTCCGGAAAGCAAGCAGCGGGAGCGCAAGAAGCAGCCCGCCTTCGAAGCCCGCATCGGCGTCAAACTGGATGGAGAACTGCACGAATTTCCCATGCCTTCCGGTGAGAAAAGCATCCTGGACGCCGCACTGGAGGCCGGCGCCGACCTGCCTTTCGCCTGCAAAGGAGGCGTGTGCAGCACTTGCCGCGCCAAACTACTGGAAGGAGAAGTGGAAATGGACGCTAATTACGCCCTGGAGCAAGATGAACTGGAAGCCGGATACATTCTGACCTGCCAGTCCCATCCGAAAACCAAAAAGGTGGTCGTAGATTTCGATAGCTAAACCTTTACTCCCCCTACCCATGCCGCAGACCATGAAAAGCAAGAAGCAAATGATCTACGAAGCCGCCGCCCGCCTTTTCCGGGATAAGGGGTATCCGGCCACCTCCATGCGCGACCTCGCCGATGCCGTCGACCTCCAAGCTTCCAGCCTCTACAACCATATTGAGTCCAAAGAGGAAATGCTGCAGTATATCTGCTTCGAAAATGCCCGTCGATTTCTGGAAGGCATGGGCGCCGTGGAAGCTAAACCGGTTTCGCCGGCCGAAAAAGTCCGCCTGCTGATCCGCATGCACATCGGCATCGCTACCGAAGATGTCACCTCCGTCACTGCTTTCAACGACGAGTGGCGGCACCTCAGCGAACCCGGCCTCAGCAAATTTAAAGCGCTGCGCATCAATTACGAAAATCGCTTCCTCGCCATCATCGAAGCGGGTATCGAAGCGGGTGACTTTAAGCGCATCCATCCACGTATCGCCCTTTACACCCTTTTTTCTTCCATCCGTTGGCTCTACGATTGGTACAAAGCCGGCAAATCAATCTCCACCGAAGACCTGGAACGGGATATTTCTACCATGATTATTCGGGGCTTGGCGAATAATGACGCCCGTCCTCGTCTCCGGGCGGACTAGTGCCTCGGGCATGAACAATACGAACAAATGTTCGTTTTTGTTAGTAAAAGAGCTTATATTTACGTAAAGTCTTTAGCCGGAGGACTAAGAGAGCTAGTTGAGAGTTTGCCCTTTGGCCTGCAAATGACCAGAAGCAAACTCCCAATAAGCTCTAAAATTTAGCGGATCGATTCAAAAACAGATCAGCCATGACCGAACAACAGCTCGAACAAAGATTTCAGGGAAAAATTGATGCCGAAGAAAGGATAGAGCCCAAAGATTGGATGCCGGAGGCTTACCGCAAGACCCTGGTGCGCCAGATTTCTCAGCATGCGCATTCCGAGGTCGTTGGCATGTTGCCGGAAGCCAATTGGATTACCCGCGCGCCATCGCTGCGCCGAAAAGTCGCCCTGCTGGCGAAAGTGCAGGACGAGGCGGGGCACGGCCTTTACCTCTACGGCGCCGCCGAAACCCTGGGCGTTGAACGCGAAGATCTCATCGAGGAGTTGCTTACGGGCAAGGCCAAGTACAGCAGTATTTTCAATTATCCTACCCTCACCTGGGCGGATATTGGCGCCATCGGCTGGTTGGTGGATGGCGCGGCCATCATGAATCAGGTGCCGCTATGCCGCTGTTCCTACGGTCCTTACGCCCGCGCGATGGTGCGGATTTGCAAAGAGGAGAGTTTCCACCAACGCCAAGGCTATGAGATTATGCTCACCCTGTGCCGCGGCTCGGAAGACCAGAAAAAGATGGCGCAAGACGCCCTCAACCGCTGGTGGTGGCCGTCGTTGATGATGTTTGGGCCAAGCGATAAGGATTCCAAGCATACCGCCCAATCCATGAAGTGGAAGATCAAGCGCTTTACCAATGACGAACTGCGGCAGCGCTTCGTAGACATGACCGTTCCGCAAGCCGAGTTTCTGGGGCTGCAAGTGCCCGATCCAGATTTGAAATGGAACGAAGCAACCGAGCATTACGAAATCGGTGAAATCAACTGGGAAGAGTTCTGGAACGTGCTCAAAGGCAACGGCCCCTGCAACCGGCAGCGTATGAAAGCCCGCAATCGCGCCCACGAAGAAGGCGCCTGGGTGCGCGAAGCCGCCATGGCGCAGGCCGAAAAGCGGCGCCGGCGGCGCGAAGAGGCGAAGGAGCAGGAAGCAGCCTAACGGAATTTTGAATTAGCAACCCTCCAATTCAAAATCACTTCCTTATCGCTTTAATGATCAACTAATAATTATGTGAAATTATGGATAAAAAGAATTGGCCGCTTTGGGAAGTTTTCATCCGGAGTAAGAGTGGGCTTAACCACAAGCACGTCGGCAGCTTGCACGCCGCCGATGCGGAGATGGCGCTGGAAAACGCCCGCGACGTTTACACCCGTCGCAACGAAGGGGTAAGCATCTGGGTGGTGGAATCCAAAAATATCGTGGCTTCCGATCCCGACGACAGCGACGCCTTCTTCGAGCCGGCCAGCGATAAGGTGTACCGGCACCCGACTTTTTATGATTTACCGGATGAGGTGAAGCATATTTAGTGACGTGCGATCAATAAGCGCCGCTAACCAAATAACAACCAAATTATGACCTTACCGGAAGCACATTTTGACTACGCCTTGCGCATCGGCGACAATGCCCTGATTCTTGGGCAGCGACTGTCGGAATGGTGTGGTCACGGTCCCGTACTGGAGCAGGATATTGCTTTGACCAACGTGGCTCTCGATTTGATCGGGCAAGCGCGCAGCTACTTGCAGCACGCTGCCGTATTGGAAGAGCGGGGGCGCGACGAAGACCAGCTGGCTTATCTGCGCGACGCCCGGGGATTCCGCAATGTGCTTTTGGTGGAACAGCCCAACGAAGATTTTGCCCGCACCATCGTGCGGCAGTGTTTCTTCGACCTCTTCCACTACCTCTTCACCGAACAATTGACCCAAAGCCAGGACGAGCAGCTCGCCGCCATTGCCGAAAAATCCCTCAAAGAAATTGCCTACCACCAACGCTACAGTTCCGAATGGATGATTCGTCTGGGAGATGGCACCGAACGCAGCCACCAGAAAATGCAGGAAGCGGTAGAAGACCTCTGGATGTACACCGGCGAGCTGACCGCAGCGGACGCCGTAGACCGGCAAATGTTGGAAGCGGGCATCGGCGTCGATTTGGAAAAGCTACGATCCCCCTACTACGACCGCCTCGCCCAGGTCATGAAAGAAGCCACCTTGCAAACTCCCGCTAGCGACTGGATGCAATCCGGTGGAAAAACCGGCCTCCATACCGAACACCTGGGGTACATCCTCGCGGAAATGCAGTACCTGCAGCGGGCCTACCCCGGTAATCAGTGGTAGGACGCCCTGTAATAACAACAGGCTGCGCTCTCCAGAGGCGCCAAGCCACCTTTGAAAAGGGCCTTTCCTATAAACCGAGCTGCGTCTAATGGCGCACCGAAGCGAGTGTTTCGCATTACCCGCCATCCCAAATCCCCTTTGATTCTTCCGGCTAATTCCCTATCTTAGAAGGTCCTTTGTTTTAACCCAGCTTTTCAATGAAAGAAATCATCGACCGTTATCGGTATGTGGTAGTGCAAATCGCGACTCCTTACAGCACGGGCACGGGCTTTTACCTCAAAGATCAACATTTAATCATTACCAACGAGCATGTGGTGCGGGACAACCGGGAAGTGGTTGTCGAGGGGGAGACGTTTGAAAAGCAGTTGGCGCGGGTATTGTACATCGACGAGCGGTACGATCTGGCTTTTCTGGAAGCGCCCGGAAGAGAAGAAATTCCCGAAGTGCATTTGGCCAACGGGCGGCAACTCAGGGAAGGGGAAGTCATTTTAGCGATCGGCCACCCTTTCGGATTGAAGTACACGACCACCCAGGGCATCGTATCCAATACGACCCACGAAGCCAATGACCTGCAGTATATCCAACACGACGCGGCCCTCAACCCGGGTAATAGCGGGGGCCCGCTGGTGAATAAGCGGGGAGAAATTGTCGGGGTCAATACCTTCGTCATCCGCGACGGAGACAACATTGGGTTCTCCCTGCCGATCCATTACCTGCTCGAAGCGCTCCGCGAGTTCCAATCGGCCAAAGGGCGTTTTGGGGCGCGCTGCCCTTCCTGTTCCAACATCGTTTTTGACGACACCGTAGACAGGGGGTACTGCCCGCACTGCGGAGCGAGGGTGCAATTACCCAATCAGGTGGAGGACTACGCGGCGATTGGCGTGGCCAAAACCATTGAAGACATGCTGACCCAGCTCGGGCACGATGTCCGGCTCACCCGCCGGGGCCCCAACAATTGGGAAATTCAAGAGGGCAGCGCCCGGATCAGCATCTCGTACCACGAAAAATCCGGGCTGATCATCGGCGACGCCTATCTCTGCCTGCTCCCCAGGGAAAACATCAAAGACCTTTACGAATACCTGCTTCGGCAAAATTACGAGACTGAAGGGCTTACCTTCAGCATCAAAGAAAAAGAGCAGGACATCATTCTCTCTCTATTGATATACGATCGTTACCTGAATGTAGAAACGGGCTTGCAGCTCTTCCAACACCTCTTCGGGCGGTCGGATTTTTACGACAATGTGTTGGTGGAAGATTTTGGGGCCAAGTGGAAGGGAGAGTAAGTTTAAGGGGGTAGCTCCCCACTAAAAACTCCCAACAAGCAGGTAAACCGACAATGCGGAAATTCTTCTAATGGCCGGGCGTAATAAAGCCACGCCCCTGACGTTAGAAAATGCGTAACCCATCTTGCGGGGCTTTTAACATATTTTGTTATTTTAAATTAGTTCACATTCATTATAATTGTGTCACCGAGGACATATGAAGGAGGCCGGCGCGTTCTTTTCGCTTTAAACGAGGAAAAAACGCCCGAAAATCACCCGGTCCGGATCGTGTCCCAGAGCTATTTGTTGCAAACTTCTTTACTTTATGAAGATCGTCAAAACTCTCCTCATCCTTGGCTTGGCCGTACTTTTTGGCGCCCCTTTGAGCGGCCAGGACATTCACTTTTCGCAGTTCTACCTATCCCCCTTGAACCTGAATCCTGCGATGACCGGGGTAATGAATGGTAACATTCGATTGGTCGCCAACTACCGCAACCAGTGGGCTTCCGTTTTACGCGACGACGCGTTTAACACCTATTCCGTATCCTACGACCAACGCATTCCCGTCGGGCGTTACGACTTCTTCGGAGTAGGAGGCACCTTTTGGGGAGATCGCGCCGGAGAGGCGGATTTTTCGACCCTTACGGGTAAATTGTCGGCTAGTTACGCCAAGCGGATGGGAGGTGACCGCAACAGCGGCAACTACCTGGTAGTTGGCGCGGAGGCCGGGCTGGCCCAGCGCAGTGTAGATTTTCTGAACCTCCGCTGGGGCAATCAGCACGATGGAGAAGGCGGCTTCGACCCCGGGCTTCCCTCGCTGGAGGACGGCTTTGACCGGGATAATTTCATTTTTGGTGATATGGCGGCCGGGCTTTTGTGGTACATGGTCTTCGACGAAAATACGAACCTCTACGTCGGCGGCGCCTTTCACCACCTCAATCGTTCGAACCAGTCTTTCTCCAGTGAAGATGAAGATTTGGTGTTTAGCCGCTTTACGGGCCACATCGGCGGAGAATTCAGGCTTAACCAAAGCTTTGCCCTGGTGCCCGGCTTGATTGTCATGAGCCAGGGACCCTCCTTTCAGGTGAACGGCGGGACGAGCTTCAAGTTCTTACTGGGCAATGCACGTACCTCCAATCAGGCTTTCCAAATCGGATTGTGGGCGCGGATGGCCAATCAGGATGTTTCTGGCGTGCTCAGCGACGCCGCAATCTTATCTACCCGTTTCGACTACGATAGCTTCAGCTTGGGCTTTAGCTACGACATTAACATCTCGCCCCTGCAAGAAGCCAGCAATTCCCAGGGATCGTTTGAATTTGCCCTGGTATACCGTATTCAAGGCCAAGAACGCAAGCGGGTTTATTGCCCAAACTTCTAAAAAGACTCCAATACCTTTCATAGTCTGCCAGGTCGGAATTCACAAATTTCGAGTTGGCGCACTATAGCCCGGGATCGGAGGTGACATTACGGCCTCCGGCCCCGGCTCTACCCTCCAACACCTCAGTTTACTCGCAAAAATTATAGTCTGACAACCCAAAATTTGTGAATTCTGACTTGCTCTTTTTAGCTT
>CAYWHT010000198.1:0-3696 GCA_964458135.1 uncultured Saprospiraceae bacterium
TCGCTTTCATCCCACCGGCTGAAGACCGGTGGGTTTTACGCTCCATTATATAAATTATTGGAGTGGTATCGGGCTGGTTGGTGGCTGGTAGTTGGCAACAAATTCAGGGGGAAAGGTTGGTGAGGATGTCTTCGGAATGCCGTCTGGTCAAAAAAAATAGCGGGCCCGGGGGTCCGCTATCCCACCCCCAAAACGGGCAGGCATCAAATGGTTATCGCCTTACATCGAGTAGGGCAAACCCCTACACCATATCTATATGCTCTTCTTCTTCCCGCGGCGCTTCCAGTTTTTCCCGTTTGCTGACGTACCAATAGAAGGCCATTAAACCCAAACCGGAAAAGATAAAGATCATGGAGAGGTAGGCGGCCTCTTCGGGGAAACCCAGGCGTTCCAGCATGGAGCCAAATAAGATGCCCACTCCGGCCATGAAGGCCACGATACCCGCTTTCAGGGCATTGTAGTGTTTTTGTTTCGATTTGGTCTGGAAAATAGAAGCATCTTTCCCGCTATCGATCAGGGCCATCCGTATCCTGTTGCGGGTAGTAAAATAGAAGTACAACCAAATGATGACGGCCGTGTAGAAGCCGATGACCGATATGATGGGAATAAATAACGCGAGATCATTCATTTTTCGATGGTTTAGCGTATTTTAATCGTATTTGCTTTCTATGACGGGGCAGGACAAAAAGCGGTTACAACAAAAAAATAATTTTTATTCCCGGATTTAAGTAACCCCCCTTGGCTGTCTTGCGTCCTATAGTCTGCCAAGTCAGAATTCACACCCTTTTGAATTGCAGGCTACAGGAAGCAATACAGTAGAAGTACTCAGGCGTCAAATGGAAGAAGACTATAAGTTGATTCAATCCGTCATCCGGGGTGATCGTGCTGCGTTTCAACGATTGGTGGAACGCTACCAGAACTTTGTTTTCACCATTGCGCTGAAAGTGTTGAAATCGCGCGAAGAGGCCGAAGAAACGGCCCAGGATGTGTTTGTAAAAGTGTACAAAACGCTGGCTACTTTCGAACAAAAATCCAAATTTTCCACCTGGCTCTACACGATAACGTACCGGACAGCTTTGGATCGCGCCCGGCGCAAAAACCAACAAACCCAATCCCTGGATGAGGAAGCCTCTTTCCTGCAGATCGAAGACACCGGATGGTCGACCTCTCCGGCCACGGGATTGCAAAAGGAGGATTTGCAACAACAATTACAGCTGGCAATCGATCAACTCCAACCGGAAGACGCCACCCTCATTACGCTCTTTTACTTGAAAGAAAATACGGTGCCGGAAATTGCCAAAATTACCGGTTTGACCGTAACCAATATCAAAACCAAACTGCATCGTTTGCGGGAAGCCCTGAAACGGCATCTGAGCCGGCAACTGCAAACCGAAATCAAAGACTTGTTATGAAGGAAAAAGACGAACGGCTGATCTGGCGCTACCTGGATGGCGATCTGGACGATCGCGAAAAGTCAGTCGTACAGGATAGGATAAAAAACGATGAAGCCTTTCGCGAAGCCTTTATGGAGCGGGAGTTGCTGCAAAAGTCACTGCAAGCAACCGAGCCGGAAATGCCTTCGATGCGCTTCCCCCAACATGTGATGGAAAAACTGCCGCAGCTCTACCGCTATGCGGTAAGGCCCCTATTGCCGAAAGTGCTCGTTCGTGGCTTCGCTTTGGTCATGGCGATGTTCGCCATCAGCATGCTGGTCTTGCCCTTTTTACACCCGGATGGCGGAAGCGCCACCGCCCCCCTCCCGCTCCTGGAAAACAGCCGGCGCCTTTCGAACGCCATCGTCAACGTACCCAATCAATGGTATCTTTTTGTCGCCGTTTTGAGCCTGAGCTATCTGGCCCTGTTGGCTTTAGACCGCTATTTACGAAAGCGATTCGGACTTTAGAGCATCGTCTCACCGCTTGAAAGCCAGACGCTGGCCCATGCGCTCTTCATTGAACCGGCCGTCCCAATAGGCGGGGTGGCCATTGACAAAAGTTCCGTAAACTTTGCCCCGGAAAGTATGGCCTTCGAATGGCGACCAACCGCATTTGTACAGAACATTTTCCTTGCTTACCGTCCAGGCTTCATTTGGATCAAAGACGACCAGATCGGCCCAATAGCCTTCCCGCAGGTATCCGCGCCGGTCAATCTGAAAACAGTCTGCGGGGGCATGACACATTTTATCCACAATTTGTTCCAGCGTAATGCGGCCCTGCTGGAAAAATTCCAACATGACGTTAAAGGAATGCTGGACCAGTGGTATGCCCGAAGGAGCTTGCAGATATTTGGCTTGTTTTTCATCCCAGGCATGGGGGGCGTGATCCGTTGCAATAAGGTCGATCTGCCCATTCAGCAAAGCCGGAAGGAGGGCGCGCTGGTGCTCCACATCTTTAATGGCCGGATTGCATTTAATGGCCGTGCCCAAATCGTCGTAATCGGTATCGTTAAAGTACAGGTGGTGAACGCACACCTCGGAAGTAATGCGCTTGTCCTGGCGGGGTAACTCCTGATCAAAGAGGATCAGTTCGTTCTTGGTCGACAGATGCAGCACGTGCAAACGCGTACTGTATTTGCGAGCCAGCTCCACCGCCAGGGTCGACGATTTCAAACACCCTTCCACCGATCTTATTTCCGGGTGTAGCTTGATGGGAATATCTTCCCCGTATTGTTGCTGATACTTTTCCAGGTTTCGGCGAATCGTGGCTTCATCCTCGCAGTGGGTCGCAATTAACAGGGGCGCCCGGGAAAACAATTGCTCCAGCGCTTCTTCGTCATCGACCAGCATATTACCCGTACTGGAGCCCATGAACACCTTAATGCCGCAGACCGATTGGGGGTCGGTGCGCAAAACTTCTTCCAGGTTGTCGTTAGAGGCGCCCATGTAAAAGGAATAGTTGGCCAGGGAAACCTGCCGGGCCCGATCGTATTTCTGCTCCAGCAATTCCTGGGTCAGCGCGGGCGGTTTGGTATTGGGCATCTCCATAAAAGAGGTGACGCCGCCGGCCACGGCCGCCCGGGATTCGGTATAAATATCCGCCTTGTGGGTTAAACCCGGATCGCGAAAGTGCACCTGATCGTCGATAATGCCGGGCATGACGAATTTACCCTCCAGCGGGATCTCCCGGTCTACCGGCGCATCAATAGTACCTTCGATGCGTTCGATAATGCCGTCGCGAATTAACAGATCACCGGCCAGGGTGAAGCCCTCCGTGATCAGACGTACGTTTTTGAGCAGAGTTGATGACATGAAATTCGGAAGTATAGTTTTAATGGATGATAGGAGTACTTCCGTGAAAATAGAAAAATTTATGGGGGAAGCCATTTGAATAGCCGCAGCTGTATTAAGTCGGAACCGGCACTTTGGGGAACGGCGGTTATGAATTCCAAATTTTGGATTTTGGATTTTGAATTATCTTTTAATATATCAGACTGATAATCAAAAGCTTTTAAACGCCAAAGCCTTTAGGACTAATAAGCGCTTCGGCCATAAAATATCCGCCCCGCGATGGGTGGGGTCCTTGACTGGTCGACTGTCTCCAGTGGCGTATTGAATTCGTATACTTTGGCCCCGTTTAGTCCGATTGCGCCAAAGCGCCGGGAGGCGCGCTCCGCATCGAGCTTCAAAATGATAACCGAATCCGACCGGAAGGTCGGAAACCGACGTTTGGCCGCGGCGGGACATAGGTTTCACCGTTG
>CAYWHT010000198.1:3706-7440 GCA_964458135.1 uncultured Saprospiraceae bacterium
CGGGAAGCAGCAAAATGACTGGTTCCACAGCTTCCGAATCGAGATGGCGAGCGACATCCCAAGGAGTTATTCGGCGCGCCCCGACCGCATCGTGGGTTTCCCGGCTGAGTCGTTCACCATCCAATTTGAATACGGCCCGACGGCCCTTTCGAAACTGTAGTGCCGCCAGTTTGCGCAAATCCAAGTCCGGTAAATTACCGAGGGTGATCCGGTTGCCCTCTCGCAGGAAGCGAGCAGCCGAAGGACTGGCATAGAGCTGCCGGGGATCAATTTCAGATTTGATTAAGATATTAAAAGAGGTTTGGAACCCCTCGGCACTGGTGACCTGATATAAGCCGATCCAGTCACCGGGCCGGGCTTTCCGTAGGATTTCCTTCAGAGCATGCCCCAATTGCTTTCCGCTGACTTCGCGCCAAAGCCTGTTAGATCCGGGTTGGTGTTGAGCGTCACTGGTCTTAATGCGGGCCGAAACGATCTCCCGCTCCTGTCCCGCTACCGTCATCCGGATCGGAGACTCCGCCATCTGCCGGGCGCGTTCCAGGGATAAGTGAAAACCGCGGTGGTGGCTGTGGTTCAAAATAGCCTCCTTCCGCCCCCAGCGTATTCTGGCAAGCGCCGCATGGTTTACCGGCCCGGAAGGTTTGCGAATCTTGAAGGTCAAGTCCATTTCCCGGCCATCCGTAGTCTGTAGTTGCAAATCCAGACGGGCGCCGGCGTCGGCCAGGCGGGCGATTTCCAGCTCCCGCAAACGTGCCAGCGCCTGGTCGCTGCGTTGATTCAGATGGCGCAGCTGCCGCCCCGGATAGCCCAAACGAGCGCGCACCGATCTTATTCCTACTTCCTCCCCTTCATTTTTGGTGATGGCTATCTCCTCATCGAGCATCTTCCGGTATTGATCGAAGCTCAGGTATTTGATGCCGGAATGCTGCAGCATGTCGATGGCGGAGCGAATAGCCCCGAAGTTGACCTGGTAGCCGTAATCGAAGGAGCGCTGCTTGTCGTTGACCGTAACATTGAATTTAAACCAGTTTTGCTCACCGGCTTTGAAGGTCATCCGGAGCGCGTCACCCTCCTGCAGCCGCTTCCATAATTTGGAATCGGAATCGAAGCGCCCCTGGAAATCAAACTGGGATTCGCCCCGTTGCAATTTTAGCGCCCTGCGGCTAATTACGGTGAGCTCCTCGACGGGAATGGGCTCGCTGTTTTTCAGGATTTCAAATCCTTTGCCCTTACGCGCCAGGCGTTTCAGCTCCCGACGCCTGAAGGTCAGATTTTCGCAGTGGAGGTAGTTTTTCACCTGATCCACGAAACAATCACAGCGGTTCTCCCCCCAGCGCAATTCGTAGCGATCCGCTGACAGAGGACCGATCGCCATTACTTCCTTCTGGGATAAGTTTTCCAGATAATAGCTTAAATCCTCTACCGAATGCCCAACGGGCAGGGCATCGGCAAGGTTAAAAGAAAATAGGGTTAACAGGCTGCCGGCCAGGGGCATTAGCAGCGCGTATTTCCAGCTTTTCCAGCGGGGAGAGGGGTTGCGGCTTAGCATGAGCAAACGTTTTTTGGTATTGCGATCGAAAGTATTGACAATCCGCGGGTGGTTCTCCGAACGGCTACGGGCAACCAGCAGGCGCGCATACTCGTAGGCCGATCCCTCCCGGCCGGCTACGTAGCGATCGGCAATGTATTCGTGTGCATCGCGCAGACTACGGCGGTAAGCGTACACCAGGGGATGAAACCAGAAAAGGACCACCAACAACTCCATCAGCAGGATATCGGCGCTATGCCATTGCCGCAAATGCACCAATTCGTGCGCGAGCATCATCCGGTCGGTCTCCTCGTTGATCTTGCGGTTCCAGAAGATGTAGCCGAAAAAAGAAGCCGCCGGGAAGTCGGCCGGCATTCGCACTAAAGTGAAACCCGCTTGCTTCTCCCGTTTACCGCTTTCGATCCAGCGCCACAACCGCAGCAAACGCAGGGTAAGTTGAACCAGCATCCACGATAAACCAATTCCGTAAACCACCAGCAGGATCTCGCCCAGGGACAGCTCTAACCAGGGCGCGGGAGGGTGGGCCACGGGTTCCCAAATCATTCGCTCCACTTGCTCCACTTCACTGAGCGCGGGATAAATGTAGGTTTGCACCGGATCGGAAGGTAATGCAGCCCGGGAAGCCGCAGACCGCGTCAACTCGATATCCAGCAAAGGAATGGCGAGTGCAATTAAGGGCGTGATCAGTAAGTACCCGCGGTTGAGCTGAAAAAAAGTTTCCCGTTTCAATACCAGCAGGTAAAAAAGATAGAAGAAGAGCAGGCAGACGCTACATTCAATCAAGTATTGCGGGATGGACAGCATAGGGAACAGGTTTTAAAGATTTATAGTCCGCCAAATCGGAATTTGTAAAAATGGGACGCCCCCCTATTTGTTCGGCTTGCAAGTTTGGGATCCTGATCGCAGGGTCAGGGCGAAAAACTTAGCGATGAGAGATTAATAAGTGTCGTGTTTAGATAGGCTAGCGATTTTTTCTTTAGCCAGTTCCCGCCCTTAGCAGCCCAAGGGCCGCGGCGGTTCTTTAACGCCGGATAAAGGAAAAAGAGCAAATCAGCATTCACAAATTTTGGGTTGGCGGGCTATACATCGGTTACTCCTCTTTGCGCTGGATTTCCTCCAGTAGCCGGTTGATTTCTTCGGGATCCACATCCTCCTCCCGCACGAAAAACGATAACAGCTGCTCGGCGGAGCCGCCGAAGTAGTTGTCCAGCATTTCGTGAAAGGCCGAGCGGCGATAGTCCCCTTTCGATACTTTGGGAAAATACCGGTGCGTCTTGCCAAAGGCTTCGTGCCCGACAAAGCCCTCCCCCTCCAATTTGCGCACCATGGAGGATACCGTGGTGACGGGCGGTTTCGGATCGGGCCATTCGGCCAAAATTTCCTTGACAAAGCCGCGCTCCAGCCGCCAGAGGATTTGCATGAGTTGCTCTTCTTTGCGGTTTAATCGTTTCATACACGCAATATAAAACGAAATTTTCGTTTTTTCAACTAATATTTAGTTACATTTTTAACAAACGCTCGATGATAGGCTCGATATCCGCGTGACGGGTATCATTTCCGCCGACCATCTTCCGCACCATTTCGCCCTGCCGGTTGATGATGTAATGGGTAGGGTATCCTTCGACCCCGTATTGTTTGGCTATTTGGTGTGACCTGGGGATAATCTGGTATTTGAAGGGCTTTTTTTCGAGATAGCTATCCAGCGTTTTGGCGTCGTTAAGGGCGAAGGCCAGAAAGACCACCTCCTTTTTTTCTCCGTATTTTTCCACCAATTTATTCAAGCTCGGGATCTCCACTTCGCAGGGTGCGCAGCCGATGTACCAGAAATTGAGCACCACTATTTTACCGCGGAGGTCCTTCAGGCTGATTTCTTCGCCGGAAAGGGTCGTTGCTTTAAAGGCCGGCGCCCCCTCCCCTTTTTGCGCAGTGGATTGCTGTCGGAGGTAAGCTGTAAAGCCCGTGCTGTCCCCATTTTGCTTGGCATAGATCGACTGCAGGCGTATTTCAGCTTTATCGGAGCCTTTTTTCCAGGCGGTCAGCAAGGGTTCCTCGGCGCGGTCGTAGCGCCCCAGCGTATCCCACAGACGGCCCTCCAGCAAATAGAGGGATTCGTTAAATTCGGTTTGCATTTCCTGCCCTAATTGAGCCAATGACAGCGCACTTCCGAAGGCTTCTGCTTTTTCGG
>CAYWHT010000199.1:0-7426 GCA_964458135.1 uncultured Saprospiraceae bacterium
TTCGCCAAAAGACACTGCCAAAGCGCAAAATTACTTATTACACAGTGTACTAGGAAGATGAAAAGCAGCTCAGCGCTTGTTTGGATTTTTTTAATTTTGCAAACGGTTTGCCCGGATAGGTGTTTTGGATAGAAATATCGCTTTGTGGATCGACTAGTGTCGATTTAAGATCACAGATTTAAACCAATCAATCTATGCCGCTCGATCAGGTGGATGTGGATCAGCTGGAATCGCAACAACAAGGGGAGATGAGTTTCCTCGAACATCTCGAGGAACTGCGATGGCATATTATCCGCTCCCTGGCGGTGATTGTCGGAGTGGGCGTAGTCCTGTTCTTGCTACAGGGCGTAATGTTTGACTACGTCATCTTCGGGCCCACCCACCAGAACTTTTTCTCCTACCGGGCTATCTGCCAAATGTCCGAATGGATCGGTCTCGGGGAAACCATGTGTTTTCAGCCGCCCGATTTCCGCAAGCAAGCCATCGGTTTTGGAGAAGCGTTCATTACTAGCATCAAGGTATCCTTTGTCATGGGCTTTATTGTGGCTTTTCCCTACGTGCTCTGGGAGTTCTGGCGCTTCATCAAGCCGGGGTTGTACGAGAGCGAGCGCAACGCCGCACGCGGGATGGTGTTTATCTGCTCCTCCCTCTTTATGTTGGGCGTGCTCTTTGGGTACTTCATCATTTCGCCCTTTGCAGTCAATTTCTTGGCGGGTTACACCATTCCTGGCGTGGAAAACACCCCTACCCTTTCTTCTCTGATCAACTACATGATCATGTTTACGGCTCCGGCCGGGTTGATCTTCGAGTTGCCGGTAGTCGTCTATTTCCTGTCGCGTATCGGCCTGGTAACGCCGGAAGGCATGCGCAAATACCGCCGCCACTCCATTATTGTAGTGCTATTGCTCTCGGCCATGATCACGCCGCCCGACGTAGTCACCCAGTTTCTGATTGGCGTTCCGCTGTATTTTCTCTACGAAATTAGTATTATGATCTCGAAGCGGGTGCAGCGGGAAGAGGAGGCGAAGTGGAATGATTAGCGAGCATGTCGCCAGTTAGTGCCTCGGAAACTAAGTCAATGATCGTTTTCGCGGCCACAGCATCCGGGGCGCAGGGCGGAGCGGCCCGTAGCGTCAACGCCAAACGTCACACAATTTAAAGACATCATGCAGCGCGTATCCACCAATTGGACCCTATTTTTCAAGTTCTTTCTTCCCGTTTTCTGGTTTGTATTTTTCGGCTCGGTGACGGTGGCCGTGCTCAGCCTGCGGTACGGTTACGTCGGCAATCTACCGCGTGGCGCCTTCCAGTTGATCGTCATCTTTATCTTCACCAGCGGGCTGGGCATCCTCTACTTTGCCTTTATGCGCCTCAAACGCGTCGAGATGAGCGACGACTTCGTCTACGTCACCAATTACTTCAAGAATTTTCGCTATCCCTACCACAATATTGAGAAAATCCGCTACAACAATTTTGGTCTTTTTCGCTCGGTAACCATCGTGCTGCGCGTGCCGGGGCACTTTGGGAAGAAGATCACCTTCGTGCCGAACGGCCAATTTCGGGAGTTTGTGGAAGAGCACCCCGAGTTGGCGGAAAAGCAGTAGTTGGCGGCGCCCGTCCTGGTTTTCCGGCCGGGCGCCAACTACCCACTACTACCTCGGGCTCAACCGCACCACCGGGCAAATCATCTCCTCCAGCGAGATTCCTCCGTGCTGGAAGGTATTGCGGTAGTAATTGTGGTAATAGTTATAGTTATTCGGATAGAGGAAGAAGACATCCTCTTTGGCGAAGATGAAGGTGGAGCTGACGTTGGGTCGGGGCAATAAGGCCTTGTGCGGGTCCCGCACGTCGAGCACGTCGCCCTTATTGTATTGCAGGTTTTTACCCACCTTGTAACGCAGGTTGGTGGTGGTTTCGCGATCGCCCACCACCTTGGAGGGTTGATTGACCCGGATGGTGCCATGGTCGGTGGTCAGGATGAGCTGTACGTCGCGCTCCGCCAATTTCTGCAGGGCCACCCACAGGGGAGAGTTTTCGAACCAGGAGCGCGTCAGGGAGCGGTAGGCCTTTTCGTCGCCCGCAAGTTCCTTGAGCACTTCCATCTCGGTGCGGGCGTGCGACAACATGTCGATAAAGTTGTAGACGATGACGGTCAGGTCGTTGTTGAAGTAGTTGAAGATGTTGTCCTGGATCTGTTTGGCGTGGTTGACGTTGGTCACCTTGACGTACTCGTGCCGGATTTCCTTGCGGAAAGTACGGCGGATATTTTCCGATAGCAGATCCGCCTCATGCAAATTTTTGCCGCCCTCTTCATTGTCGTTTTTCCACCATTCGCGGTGGCGTTTTTGGATCTCGAGGGGCATCAAACCGGCAAAGATGGCGTTGCGGCTGTATTGGGTGGAGGTGGGCAGGATGCTGTAGAAGTAATCCTCTTCGTCGACCCGGAAGAGCTCCGACAGGGTGGGCTCGATGGATTTCCACTGATCGTAGCGCAGGTTATCCAGCAGGATCATGAAAGTGGGGCGTTCCTCGCTGATGGCCGGAAAGACCTTGCTGCGCATCAGGTTATTCGACATGACGGGCCCGTCGCCTTCCTGCACCCAGTGCATATAGTTTTTGACGACGAATTTCGAGAATTCGGTATTGGCTTCCCGCTTTTGCATGGAGAGGATATCCCCCATATCTACCGACTGGGATTGGTCGATTTTGATTTCCCAGTTGATGATCTTGCGGTAGATGTCGACCCATTCCTCGTAGTCCAGCCCGCTATTGATCTGCATCAGGATCTGGCGAAATTCCTGCTGATAATCCGAGGAGGTTTTTTCGCGCACCAGGCGTTTGTTGTCGATAATCTTTTTGAGGGTCAACAAGATTTGGTTCGGGTTGACGGGTTTGATGAGGTAGTCGGTAATCTGAGAACCGATAGCCTGCTCCATGAGATTTTCCGCCTCGTTTTTGGTGATCATCACGACGGGCAGGGCGGGGCGTTTGGCTTTAATTTCGGCCAGGGTTTCCAGGCCGGTGATGCCGGGCATGCTTTCGTCGAGGAAAACCACGTCGATATCGTCATTGGCCTCGCACTCTTCCAGGGCGTCGTGCCCGTTGGTGACGGTGAGCAGGTCGTAGCCTTTTTTCTCTAAAAAGAGCAGCTGCGGTTTGAGCAAATCGATTTCGTCGTCGGCCCAGAGTATTTTGATATTATCCATTCATGACGCTTTAGGATGGTGTTAGCAACTTTTTTCGGTAAGTAATTGTAAGGGAATTACATTTTATTCATGCTCGATTCACAGGAGTTTCGGAAATTCGCCGAAGATAAACAATCTTGCGGCGGCGGTCAACCGCCAATCATTTATGCAAGTTCCCAAATAGGATAACGCTATGCAAGGGAAAAAAATATTTAACGATCCGGTTTATGGTTTTATCAGCGTACCTTACGGTTTGCTGTTTGATTTAATCGAGCATCCTTTCTTTCAGCGCTTGCGCCGGATCAAGCAGCTCAGCCTGACCCACTACGTCTATCCGGGGGCCTTGCATACGCGCTTTCACCACGCGATGGGAGCTTTACACCTGATGACCCAGGCCATTGACGTACTGCGCGACAAGGGCGTCGAGATTACGGAAGAAGAAGCCGAAGCCGTTTCCGTAGCCATTTTGCTACACGATATCGGCCACGGTCCCTTTTCCCATACCCTCGAACACACTTTGATAAGGGTGCCCCACGAGCGGCTTTCCCTCCTTTTTATGGAGCTGCTCAACGAGGAGTTTGACGGCCGCCTGGAGTTGGCCATCAAAATCTTCCGGGATCAGTATTCCAAGAAATTTCTCCACCAGCTGGTGTCCAGTCAGCTCGATATGGACCGGCTGGACTATCTCAACCGGGACAGCTTCTTTACCGGCGTCTACGAGGGCGTTATCGGCTACGACCGCATCATCAAAATGCTGACCGTGCACGATGGCAAACTGGTCGTTGAAGAAAAAGGCATTTACTCTATCGAAAAGTTCCTGATTGCCCGCCGCCTCATGTACTGGCAGGTATACCTCCACAAGACGGTGCTGTCGGCCGAACAAATGCTGGTGCAAGCCATCGAACGGGCCAAAGAGCTCGTGCGCTCGGGCGTAGCTTTGAGGTGTCCCGACAATTTGGCGTTTTTTCTGCAGCGGGATTTTCCCGACACCCATTTCGCCTCAAACGGCATGCACCTGCTCCGGCAATTCGCTTTACTGGACGACAACGATCTGCTGTCGGCGCTGAAAGATTGGATGCGGGCGGAAGACCCTCTGTTGCGCTACCTGTCGGAAGGGCTGATTAACCGGCGTTTGTTTCGCCTGGAGCTCAGCAATCATCCCTTTGAAGAAGATTACATCAATCAAATACGACAGCGCATCCGGAACGCCCACCCCTTTCAAGAGCGCGATCTGCGCTATCTCGTCTTCGGGGGCAAGGAAACCAACAGCGCTTATAGTACTTCCAAAGAGGAAATCAATATCCTTTTTAAGAACGGTTCCGTCTACCCCATGTCACGCACGGCCGATCACGGCATTGAATCCAAGATTGTCACTAAATATTATCTATGCTACCCCAAGGCTGCCCCCGTACAAACGGCGGCGGGATAAATTGTGCCGGAAAAATGACAATTACCAAAAATGTACAGCCACGAACGGAAAGGCCGAAGCATTTTGCCTATCTTGGCTTTTTAAATGATCGAGCCCTTTTATTAGCCAATATACGGCGGCGCGGCCGCTACAAAATCGCGAACCTGTGTCCTTTATGAACGCCGAATACCAATTCATGGTTGACTGCACCCTCCCGGAAGAGATTCCCGCTGAATTTCACGATCTCATTCCCTACCAACGCCTGGCGGTGGAGCGTTTCCTGTCGGAAGGAAAGCTGGTAAACTACGTCTTTTCCGAAGACCGGGGCAAGCTCTGGGCCATTTTCAACGCGGATTCCGAAATGGAAGTTCTTGAATTCCTCGTGCACTTTCCCCTCATGGAGTTCATGGAAGTCGAAATCGCCATGATCAGCACTTATCAAACTACGGAGCATCCCGCTCCCAATTTTTCATTGAATTAATGCTTCGCGCAAATAAAAAACCCGGTCCTGTCTATAGGCAGGTGGACCGGGCGTCGTTAGAGAGAGCGAATAATATTGGCTAGATTCCAAGTTTTATTGGGGCTATACAGAGGTTCAGCAAAATGGCGCCGGTGGTGCGGTTTCGCTCTTCAAGTAGATGGTTTGCTATTGAGAGGAACGGCGCCGCATAATTCCACAACCTTTTCCGGATTTTTTTCATTTTTTTTTTGCCATCGTCGCCAAATTCCGGATCGGCGGCTCGTCCAACTACCCATTACCCACTATACCCTCCCCCTGCATAAATTTCTTACTTTAGTGCCCCTAAACCACTAGTAATAAGGTGTTATCCATTTTTCGCACCAATCAGGTACTCGTCAGCATTCTCCAATTGTTTTACGTGGGGGTGCTGCACCTATCAACGCTGTTTTTGGGTGAAGGGGGATGGACGCCCGCTACGAGTGGTTTCGCGGCGGATGTCATCTACGATTTGACCGGTTACACGGGTTGGCTGCCCCAGCTCATTACCGTGCTCTTATTATTTTTCCAGGCTGCAATCATCAACGTATTAGTTCTGGATAACCGGCTGGGCAGCGAGTTGAGCCTTTTTCCGGGCTTGTTTTACCTGTTGGTGGTGAGTTTATTGCCGGAATTCCTGCATTTTTCCCCCTTGCACATGGCTAATTTGTTCCTTCTGCTAGGCCTTGGCAATCTATTGGCCACTTATAATCGCCCCAAAAGCCCCGAACGCATTTTTAACTTCGGCTGGTGGATTGGCATTGCGAGTTTGTTTTACCCCATCTATCTACTCTTTGTCCTGTTCGGTTTTATGGGGCTTTCCATACTGCGCGCTTTTCGCTTTCGCGAACGCTTGATGATCGTCAGTGGGGCGCTAACGCCTTACATCTTACTCGGCGTTGGCCTCTTTTGGTTTGACCGCTTTGATCCCTTTTTCCGGCAACAGTTTCAGGAAGGCTTTGCTTGGCTGGATCTGAACTTTCAGCAGTTTCGCCCCATGATTTACTTCCGGCTCGGTCTGATCGGATTGCTTCTATTCGTTCTTCTCTTCAGCCACGGTCAGTATTTGTCCAAAAAGATCATGCAAGTACAGAAAAAGATAGATGTGCTGTTCTGGGGTTTGCTCGTCGGGGGGCTCACGGTATTTTTTCAGCCCTCTCCGGGCTTGGATCACTTGTTGGTGTTGGGCATTCCCATGGGAATATTGCTTTCGCTCAACTTCATCGACTTATCGCCCAAGTGGGCCGAATTGCTACACCTGCTCCTTTTGGCCACGGCGCTGCTCCTTCAATTTTTGCCGCTACTGGGATGGGAATGGGCCTCCTTGTGAACCCGGCCTCTGGCTTACCCTTCCCCGCCTTCTATTTTTTCCCTAAATTTGCGGTTCATCAACAATCACCGGTGGCCCGGCCAACCGGATTAAATGCTTACCGATATGAAGTTTGGCGTAGTCGTATTTCCCGGTTCCAATTGCGATGATGACATTGTGCACGTGCTCGGTGCGGTGATGGAGCAGGAGGTTGTCAAATTGTGGCACAAGGAGACCGGCTTATCCGGTTTTGAGCCCGGGGATTGCATTGTCCTTCCCGGAGGATTTTCCTACGGCGATTACCTGCGCGCCGGCGCCATCGCGCGCTTCTCGCCGCTCATGCCGGCCGTCATTGATTTTGCCGACAAGGGCGGTTTTGTCTGGGGCATCTGCAACGGTTTTCAAATCCTTTGCGAAGCGGGCCTATTGCCCGGCGTATTGTTGCAAAACCATAACCGGCGCTTCATCTGCAAAAACAGCTACCTGAAAGCGATGACCCAACAATCGGCCATCACCGCCCGCATCAGCCCGGATCAGGTGCTGACCATCCCCATTGCCCACGCCGACGGCCGCTTCTACGCTCCCGAATCCACCCTGGACGATCTGGAAGCCAATCAGCAAGTCCTCTTCAAATACTGCGACGCCGCAGGGCGCATCACCCCCGAAGCCAACCCCAACGGCTCCAGCCGGAACATTGCCGGCATCTGCAACGCCCAACGCAACATCTTCGGCATGATGCCCCACCCAGAACGGGCCAGCGAAGCGCAACTCGGCAATACCGACGGGCGGGTGATGTTTGAATCGTTGGTGAACTGGTCAGCGGCGACGGCAGGGTAAGGCTGAATGGTTGATTTGCTGAATCCTTGCTACCCGGGAAAAGTTTCCGGTTGGCCCCGCTGGGACCTGCTTCGTAGGAAAAAACAGGACGAACGATTGCCGCTTTTCAGCATCCAATTCGCACTTTCACCCGGCCGAGGAAAGCAACCCATTTCCTCCAATAAGAATCAACCCAAATCAAAAACGATTCC
>CAYWHT010000200.1:0-7426 GCA_964458135.1 uncultured Saprospiraceae bacterium
GTAGAGCAAAAGAAAGGATTCTACCGCCATTTAGCGGCCTATATCGCGGTAGGTTGTTTTTTCCTGGTGATGAATATCGTCACCTGGAACGAAGAGGGGAAGGTCTGGTTCTTTTTTCCATTACTTCCCTGGGGCATTGGGGTGGTGATCCATTACCTCAACGTGTTCGGTTTTCCAGGCACCGGCGTCCTTTCCCAAGATTGGGAACAGAGAGAGCTGGAACGCGAAGCCGGGCGGTTGCGCCGCAAATACGCTGAAGAAGGGCCGGTTGAGGATGCATCATCATCGGAAGAGGGGGCCGAGGGCCTCGATTTGGAGAAGGTAAAGCGCAAGGAGAAGTCGGGGCGGTGGGAGAATGAAGATTTGGTTTGAGTTTGGGGTTTGGCGAGCTACAATCAATAATTGTCGGATTTTCCAGGAGCGTTTTTTCCTTTATCCGGCGTTGAAGAACCGCCTCCCTTAGCGCTGCTAAGGTTGGGAACCCTGGCCCTTGCCTGCCTTAGTAATTACGGCGGGCAGGTTGGCTAAAGAAAAAATCGCTGGCCTATCGAAACCCGATACGTATTTTAATCGCACGTCACTTAGGAATCGATGTTTTCCTGGAAATACAGTTGTCGGTTGGTGAGGTCGACGGCGCAGAGATAGCCCAGCCCGAATTCGCGTTGGCGGAATACGCAACCGCAATCGATATTGAGGATGGGGAATTCGGGTAAACCGTCAAATTGCTTTTCGATCATCGGGCGGGGCGTAGGGGTGTGCCCGTGGATCAGCAGGCGGCCGTCGAGCCAGTCGCGGTCCAGGTCGTTGTAATAATCCCGTATCCAAAGCAGGGCCTCCGGATTGCTAAGCGGATCCGGCAGGCGGAAATTAACACCGGCGTGTACGAGCACGTATTCGTGGGTGAGGTGGTGGTAGGCGGTATTCCGTAGAAAGTTCAGGTGATCTTTTGGAAATTGGTCCAGGCGTTGGAGGCGGTAGCTTTGGATGGTGTCTACCCCGCCGTTTAGCGCAAATAATTTTTGGGCATCCGGATGGTGTAGGGCATTGAGCAGCATCTGCTCGTGGTTGCCGCGCAGGCAGGTTAGTTGCGGCCCCGTTTCTTGCATTTCCAAAATGGTGTCGATCACTCCCTTGCTGTCGGGCCCCCGATCGATGTAATCACCCAGTAAATAGAGGTGGTCTTCGGAGGTGAGCTCCAGCCGGTGAAGCAACTGCCGGAAGGTTTGGCGGCAGCCGTGGATGTCAGAGATGGCGATTTCCCGCATAGTATGATTTGCTTTTGCAAGTTCCGTCCCGGAACATTTCCTAATTTAGCCGCCTTTCTTAACTTTACGCGCCGGAACAACAACTCAGCGTCTGGCGTTTAAACGTGGAATGAAGAAAGTACCATTTAATTGGTGACAACGAGGCCTGGCATGAAGAAAATTTCCCTGACCCTCTTTTGGTTGATCGTGATTTCCCTGCTTAGTGGTAACCAGGGGAGTTCTCCCGTACGGGCGTTGCAGCGCAGCGCCTTTGAATTTTCGGATCTCCGCGGCGCCCCCGTTGACCGCCTGGTCCGCCGGTTTGAGCATTACCTGGAGGCCGAGATGCAGGAGCAACAGATCCCGGGATTGGCCATAGCGGTAGTCAAAGACTCCAGCATCCTGCTCTTGAAGGGTATGGGCGTACGGGCTGCCGGCACGACGGATCCGGTAGATGTGCATACCATTTTCCGCTTGGCTTCGGTTTCCAAGACGTTCGCGCCCGTACTGACCGGCTTGATGGTGGAAGATAGTCTCCTGCAGTGGAACGACCGCGTACGGGAATACCTGCCGAATTTTTCGCTTAAAGATTCCTTACAGACCGAGCGGCTGGCCATCGAGCACGTGCTGAGCCATACTACTGGCTTGCCGCGGCACGCCTATTCCAATTTGCTCAACGTGGGCGTACCCTATCCGCAGATCCGCGAGCGGCTGAAAAAAGTGGATCTGGCCGATTCCGTCGGCACCCACTATAACTACCAAAACGTGGCCTACAGCCTGATTGCCGATGTGTTGCAATCGGTAACGGGCAAGTCTTACGCCGACCTCATGCGGGAGCGGCTCTTCCAGCCCTTGGGCATGTTGCACGCTTCCATGACCCACGAGGCGATCGTGCAAAACGAAAACGCCGCCCTACCGCACCGGCGTTATCGCGGCGGCTTCCGCCCGATGGAAATTGAAGATACCTACTATTCAGTGGGCCCCGCCGCGGGCGTCAATGCCAGCATTGCCGATATGGCGCAATGGCTCACCCTGCTGCTCGGCAAGCGCCCGGACATCATTGCGCCCGAAACCCTGGAGGAGATCTTTACGCCACGGGCCAACGTCTCACCTTACGAACTGCGCCATTGGAAAGACCAGATTTACAAATGCTACTACGCTCTCGGCTGGCGCGTTCTGGAACGCCCCAATGATCAGAGTCTCTACCACGGGGGCTACGTCAACGGCTACCGTTCGGAAATTGCGGTGCATCCCGAGTCGGGATTGGGAGTAGTGGTGTTGTCGAATGCGCCGGCCTGGTTGATGTCGCAGTCGTTGCCGCAGTTTTTTGGATGGTATGAGGCGTATTCGGATTCGCAGGAGGGGATTTGATCTTTGATTTTGAATGGGCCTACCATTTAGAGGCCCTAAATTCATAACTCCCGCCCCGCCGCCGCATCTAAAAACCAAAGCACTTCTCCCTCGGTGGGTTGTATATGCGCCGCTGGATACCGCTTCCATTCTCCTTCCCGGGCCAGCACTTCGCGTACTCGCTCCGCCTTATCGGCCCCCGTAACCAGGAAAGCCACTTCGGCCGCATTATTCAGCACTCCGCCCGTCAGCGTTACGCGCTGTTGCCCGGATTCGGGATGGCGGGCTAAGCCGCAGATGGCTTCGGAATCCAATAGCTGCATTTGATCGGGAAAAATGGAGGCGGTGTGGCCGTCGGCGCCCATGCCGAGCATGATGAGGTCGAAGCGGGGCCAACCGTTGACCCGGGGCGTTTCCTTGTCGATGAGATCGGAATAGCGCTCGGCTTCTTCTTCGGGCGGGGCCTCGCCGCGGATGCGGTGCACCTGACTTTCGGGAATCGGCACCCGGCTGAGCAGCAACTCCCGGGCCGTTCGGTAGTTGCTTTCTTCGTCATCGGGGGGCACGCAGCGCTCGTCGCACCAGAACAGATGCAACCGACTCCAGTCGATACGCTCCCGGTAGGATTCTGCGAGTAGCTGGAAGAGCAGCCTGGGCGTACTGCCACCCGAAAGTACGAGGCGGAAGGGGTGTTTTTCGCCTAAGCGCTGCACTAAGTGGTCGGCAAAGGCTTGGGCTACGGATTGCTGGTCCGGTTGTAGGATGGTCTGCATAGATGATTTTTGTTCTGTGTTGCTGCGGCTCCTGCGGAGCCTTGTTTTGTATAGCCATGGCTGCGGCAATCGAAAAATGCACAAATGGTCAAGAGACACAGCCACCAAGCTCCGAAAGAGCTGACGCCACACCGCCACTACAGCACCTGAAAATGCCGTTCCCGCGTCAAACTATCACAAGGATTTTCCCACTGCATCAGTCCGTTTTCGAAGAGTTGGTCGGCCGCTTCCGGTCCCCAGGTGCCGGCGGGGTAGCCGTGGAGCGGGATTTCCGGGCGGTCGCGCCAGGCGCGCAGGATGGGATCGACGAAGCGCCAGGAAGCCTCCACCGATTCGGCGCGGGCGTAGAGGGTAGCGTCTCCCTTGATGCAGTCCATGATCAGACGTTCGTAGGCGTCGGGGAGGTAGGCGTTGGTCAGGTCGGAATAAAAGAAATCCATGGCGACATCTTTGACCTGAAAGCCGGCGCCGGGCACTTTCATCCCAAACTGCAGGGCCAGGCCCTCGTCGGGCTGGATGCGCATGTTCAGCTTATTGACCTCGCGCTGGATGCCCTTTACGTTTTTGAAGAGGTGGTGCGGCGGCGATTTGAAAGCCACCGTAACCTGGGTCACTTTGGTGGGCAGGCGCTTGCCGGTGCGGATGTAGAAGGGCACGCCCGCCCATCGCCAGTTGTCGATGAAAAATTTGAGGGCTACGAAGGTCTCCGTGCGGGATTCATTTGGAACGCCTTCTTCTTCGCGATAGCCAGGCGCCGATTGGCCGTCGATGGTGGAAGCCATGTATTGGCCGCGCACCACGTGTTGCTCCACTTCCTCTTCCCGGATGGGGCGTATGGCCTGGAAGAGCTTGACCTTTTCGTTGCGAATATCCTTGGCGTCGGCCGTAATGGGCGGCTCCATGGCGATGTGCGCCATAATTTGCAGGAGGTGGTTCTGCAGCATATCGCGCAGGGCGCCCGACTCGTCGTAGTAACCGCCCCGGGTTTCCACGCCGATGTCTTCGGCGGCGCTCACCTCCACGTGGTGGATGAAGTTGCGGTTCCACAGCGGCTCGAAGATGCCGTTGGCGAAGCGGGTGACGAGCAGGTTTTGCACCGTCTCCTTGCCCAGGTAGTGATCGATCCGGAATACCTGGTCCTCGTTGAAATAATTACAGAGATGGTCGTTGAGCTGGCGGGCGGATTCTTCATCGTGCCCGAAAGGCTTCTCAATGATGATTCGCTTCCAGCCTTTGCTGCGATCGTTTAACCCGTGGTGCGACAGGAAGGCCGGTATCTTTTCGTAAAGGAACGGGGGCGTGGAGAGGTAGAACAGGTAGTTTTCCCCCGTTCGAAAGCGCTCGTTCAGTTCGTTTAGCCGTTCTTTGACTTTGCCGTAATCCTCCTGATTGCTGGTTTGGATGGGCTCGTAGAAGATGTGGCCGGCGAATTCGGTTCTCTGTGTATCGTTGGTATTGTCGCCTTTGATGTGTTCGTTTCCGTAAAAGGCAGCTTCCCGGAAAGCTTCATCCGAAAATTCGGTGCGGCTCACGCCGAGGATGGCGAAGTGCTCGGGTAACAGGCCTTGTTTGTACAGCTGAAAAAACGAAGGGATGAGTTTGCGCTTGGCTAAATCTCCGGAGGCGCCGAAGATGACGAAGATGAGCGGATCCATAGCGGTATTTTAAGGTAGTTTTGGTATAAATAACAGCCCGGTCTAAAAGGCTGTTGTAAGGTCGGTAAAATAAGGTATTATAAGTGTCGTGCGCAAGAAGGATTTCCGGCAAGGGCCACTGGAAGTTGGGCGCTCTGCCGTGGATTTCGCATATTGCATGCGAAAGCTGCTGATGCTGATGCGCCATTCACACTAATTTCCGCAAGCGGGAATTTCAAGGTCGAAAACAACAACTTAAACGCCCATGAAAATAGGCATTGCCGCCGACCACGGCGGGTTTGAGCTCAAGCAACAAATGGCCCGGTTGATCGAAGCGGCCGGCCACGAAGTCCAGGATTTCGGCGCCCACGAGAACGATCCTAAGGACGATTACCCCGATTACGTCATCCCGCTCGCCCGGGCGATTGCCGGCAGGGAAGTCGACCGGGGGATCGCCATTTGCGGCAGCGGCGTCGGCGCCTCCATCGCCGCCAATAAGGTGGCGGGCATCCGCGCCGCCCTGGTTACCGAAACGTATTCCGCCCGCCAGGGCGTGGAGCACGATGATCTGAACCTCATGTGCCTGGGCGGCCGCGTCATCGGCATCGAACTGGCCAAAGAACTGATCGGCGCTTTCCTGGAGGCGCACTACAGCGGAGAAGAGCGGCACCAACGCCGGCTGGGGAAGATTTCGGCATTGGAGGAGCGATGGAAGTGACAGGGCCCGGCGGGTAGTGCCTATTACACAGTCTGCTATAGTCCACCAACCCAGGATTCGTGAAATTATGGCGCAGCTATTTTTTCCAGTTCGCAAGTCCGGGATCCCAACCGCAGGGTCAGGGGTAAAAAAGGTAGGCGATGTAAGCATCGGCGAGGCTTTTAACGCAGCGAGCTAGAACTCCGAGGAGCGAAGCGACGATCAGCGAAGCTAAAAATAGCAAGTCAGCAATCACAAGTTTTGGGTTGGCAGCCTATAATTCAACGCACGAATATTCAACCACACCACCAATGATGGAACACCAATACGACTTCGGCATGATCGGCCTGGGCGTCATGGGCCGCAATTTTTTGCTCAACGTCGCCGACCATGGCTTTTCGGCTATCGGCATGGACCGGCAGGCCGAGGCGGCGCAAATGCTGGAAGAGGAAGGCGCCGGCCGCCGGATCAAAGGGACGACCGACCCCAATACCTTTGTCCAACACCTCAAGCGGCCCCGCCGCATCATGTTGTTGGTGCCGGCTGGGAAGATTGTCGACGCCGTTATTAATGACTTGCAGCCGCTGCTGGAGCAGGGCGATATGATCATCGATGGGGGCAACTCTCACTTCCCCGATACCAATCGCCGCTTTCAGGAGCTCCGCGAATCGGGGCTGCACTTTCTTGGCGTAGGCGTATCGGGTGGTGCGGAAGGCGCCCGCCTGGGCCCGAGCATCATGCCGGGGGGCAACGAAGCCGCCTACCGGGAGGTGGCGCCCATCCTGGAGGCCGTAGCCGCCAAAGTCAACGGCGAACCCTGCGTGGCCTTCATGGGCGTCGGCTCTGCCGGCCACTACGTCAAAATGGTGCACAACGGCATCGAGTATGGCCTCATGCAACTCATCGCCGAAACCTACGACCTGCTGCGCCGCGCCGGCGGGCTCGACAATGACGCCCTCCACGAAACTTTCCAGGGATGGAATGAGGGGCGCCTGCAATCTTTCCTCATCGAAATTACCGCCAACATCTTCAACCGGGCCGACGATCAGGGCGACGGCCGGCTCGTCGATAAAATCCTGGATAAAGCTAAGCAAAAGGGCACCGGGAAGTGGACCTCCCAAAACGCCATGGACCTGGGGATTCCCATACCCACCATCGACGCCGCGGTGACCATGCGGGGGCTCTCTTCTTTGAAATCCGAGCGAATGGTCGCCGCCGACCTGCTCGCCAATAATCGACCCACCGACGGCTCCGCGGCAGCAGACCGGGAGGAACTGCTGCGTGATGCCGAAGCGGCGCTGTATTTCGCTTTCATCATCACTTACGCCCAGGGCATGACCTTATTGGCGGAAGCCTCCAATGAATACGCGTACGAGCTGCGCCTGCCGGAAACCGCCAAGATCTGGCGCGGCGGCTGCATCATTCGCGCGGCCCTGCTCGACGATATCTACCAGGCCTATACCACCGATCCCAAGCTATCGAATTTGCTACTGGCGCCCGGCTTGCGGGATCCCCTGCGTCAAGGGCGCGAAAGCATGCGCCGGATCATCAAGTTGGCCAATCAACACCGCATTCCCAACCTGGCGCTCTCCTCCGCCCTGCAATACTTCGACGCCTACACCACCGATCGCCTCCCGCTCAATCTCGTGCAGGCCCAGCGGGATTTTTTCGGCTCGCACACCTACGAACGGACGGATCGTCCGCGTGGTGAGTTTTTCCACACGAATT
>CAYWHT010000201.1:0-7413 GCA_964458135.1 uncultured Saprospiraceae bacterium
GAGGACGGCCAGGAATGGCGCCGCGTAATAGATCAATTCATGCATAATCCGGGTTTAGTTCCCGAGGCATTAGTCGTTATAGTCTGACAACTCAGGATTTGTGAAAATATGACGCCGCTATTTTTTCGGCTGGCAAGGCGGAAAACGTAGGCATAGCCTAAGTTCTGTCGAGGCTTTCCAACGCAGCAAGGCGGAACTCCGAGGAGCGAAGCGACGATCAGCGAAGCTAAAAAGAGCAAGTCAGAATTCACAAATTTTGGGTTGTCAGACTATATCTTGTTTTAGTTTGGCGAAAAAAAGAAGTTCCCCGGGCAAGCCGTATTGCTTTTTTGTGCTTTTTTGTTTAGCTTCTATAATCCAGCAACCTAGAATTTGTGAAAAAGAACAAGTCAGAAATCACAAATTTTAGGTTGGCGGACTGTAAATGTAGTTCGGTTACTTGCTTAAGGCAAAAAGGCTACTGTTTAGAGAGCTTGTTGGGAGTTTTCCCTTTGGCGTGCAAATGACTTGGCTATTATTGAATTGGTCTTTAGAATCTTACTAAATATGATTTATACACTCGGCTTCATCTCAGCGGCACTCACCCTAGTGGGTTGGTTTTACGCACTGCGTCAACCCAGGTTACATCCCATTTTCCGACTTGCCTTTTTCGCATCCCTCGTCCTTTTCCTTACCGGCATCCTTTCGGCAGATGCCTCCTGGAGCTATAAATGGGGGATCTTGAGCCGGGATCTGATGATGCTGGGCGGCATCGGGTTGGTGTTCCGGGCTTTGCAAATACGCCCCGCGGCCTTCATGACGGGCTCTGCTTTGCTGGTTGCCGGTCTTTTTTTCTGGGGTAATTTTCAGTTGCGGGCTACTTTCCCGCAGCCCGAACGACCCCCAAAACTGGACAGCTCCGCGGAATTATTACTGGAAATTAAGGCGGGTGAATCCATCGAAAAAATTGCCGCGCTAAGCGATCGCTACGGCTTAAGCCTGCAACCCGCCTTTCGGCCCGATAAACCGAAGACCACCGACCTGGATGACTACTATTTGGTGGACGTACCGCAGGGGCAAACGCACCGTCTGAAACAAATACAGCGCGCCTTAAGCCAATCGACCTTAGTGGATTGGGTGGAAGAAAATGAATTAATCACTCTCCACCCGCTACCGGCCAAATCTCCTTCACCCATTCAAAAGCGCTTCGGGATTAACGATCCCGGACTGGAAATGCTTTGGGGCTTCGAGGCGATGCAAGTAGACCATCTCTATAGCTTTTTGCGTAAACACCGGATTAAGCCGAAAAAAACCGCCCTTATCGCCATCCTAGATACGGGCGTAGACGCCAAACACGAAGATCTGCAATCCAATTATCACTCCACCCAATCCAAATACGATAGCGATCCGCGCAAGCACGGCACCCACTGCGCCGGCATTGCCGCCGCCGTTACGAATAACAACCTGGGCATTGCTTCCTTTGCGCCGAACGCCAAATTTGTAAAGGTCACTAGTATTAAAGTGCTTAGCGCGATGGGCTCGGGGACCCAGGCCGGCATCATCAAGGGAATGATCGAAGCGGCCGATAAAGGCGCGTCGGTGATTTCCATGTCGTTGGGAGGGCGGTCCAACCACGCCCGTCAAAAGGCCTACGGCCAGGCGGTGGAATACGCCAATAAGGCGGGCGCCATCGTCGTAGCGGCGGCGGGTAACTCAAACACCAACGCCAAAGACTTCTCCCCGGTCAACGCCCGGGGCGTCATCGGCGTCAGCGCCGTCGACCGCGAACTCAAGCGGGCGATGTTTTCCAACTATGTAACCGATCTGGCCATGGGCGTATCCGCCCCGGGAGTAGACGTGTATTCCACCGTTCCCAACGATCAATACGCCACCTTCAGCGGCACCTCCATGGCGGCGCCCTACGTATCCGGATTGATCGGTCTGTTGAAAGCCATCAGGCCGGATCTAAGCACGCAAGAAGCCCACCGCATTTTGACAACAACGGGAACCGACACGCAGGCGGTAGGGGAGACCGGTAAATTGATCAACCCGCAACGGGCGGTGGAAATGCTGGTTAACAAAGAGGTCAAGGGGATCAGTCGTTAAGACCAATCGCCCTGCGTGGGATTGATCGCCTCAAAGAGAATCATCGGATCCCGCTCCAGCGGCGTCTTTCTCACGTAGGGCCGGTAAATACGGATAGCCACAAAGCCCGCGGCTTCCAAAAAGCGCTTGAAGATATCGGGATGGTAAAACCGAACTTCGAATCTGTGCTCGGATTCGGCAACCACTTCCTCTCCACGGGTTAGACGGTACTGGCGTACGCAACTGGCCATTTTATCTTCTGCGCGGTTGTCAAAGGTCACCTGATTCTGCGACATGCTGAGCACCGCGCCATCCGGCATCTCATGCCGCCCCACCAGTCCGGGCCGGAAAGCCTGGGGAAAGGCGAAAGGCGTTTCGATTTCCAAAACTAACTTACCGCCGGGTTTCATGTGTTCCCGTATCTTCATCAAGCTCTTGAGCACTAAAGGCCGCTTGGTAATCAACCCGAAAGAGCCGGAGGGAATAAATACCATGCCGTAATAAGCCTTGAGATTCAGTTGGGTGACATCTTGTTCAAACAATTCCGGATACACGCCTTTCTTACGGGCCCGGCGCCGGCAGGATTCCAACATGTCGGCCGAAAGATCCACCCCGTGAATATCAAAGCCGATGACTTTCATCGGCAAAATGAAACGGCCGGAGCCACACATGGGTTCGAGAATCGGACCCTCCGCCCTGCGGGCATAAGCCGTATAAAACTCCAAAGCCTCCCGCGGCGGATCGGGATATTGCAGATTGTAAAAGGTAGTAGACAGGTTCCGGACTTTTTCTTTCATCTTGTGCGGTTGCGCAGTAGTATACATGCAACGGTTGATTTTAATGAATCGCGATTTTACCAAAAGCCACCATAGGTATTATGGGCTTTGGCATCTCTTTTGAGTTGACAGTAAGCGCTACAAAGATTGGTTGATTGGGGAGGTGGGGTCAATAATATAGTTCCCAGGAATTTATTACTTGATAAATTCAAATCCATTGAGGGAAACCTGAAGAACGATCGGTCAAAGTGTAATGGGGCAACCGCTTAGTGAAGCTGGGTTGCGCCCGAAAGCTTCCTTCTTACCGTAGGAAAAACAACGAAACCCTTGATTAAAACCTAAAACTTTACCAATCGGCTGGTGACACCCAAATTTATTCTTTTTTCTGAGTCTGTCAACCTTTAAGGCTGAGAATTCTCTTCCGGGAACAATAATATTTTAATTAAGTTTTGTGGGGTCATATATTCTCCAACGGCTTTCTGCAATTTCGACGCATTAAGGCTGGAAAGCAAGGATTCATAAGGCTTTTGTAATAAAGTTTGCAAAGGTAGACCCTGCCGGTAGCGGGCGGTTAGCTGCCCTTGCCAGAAGCCGTTCTCTTCGAGGTTACGGATGCGTTGTTGTCGCTGCCCTGCAGTAATTTTTTTAACGTATTTATCATCCACGCCATGGTTTTTTATATCCTCTACTACCGTCATCAGGGTATGGGTTAGGGTGTCCACTTCCTTGGGCTCCGCATTAAAAGAAATGGTAATGCGGTAGGATTCTTCCGGCTCGCCCGTGGCCCGGGCCGAAACGCGCACTCCGTAAACGCCGCCCAATTCTTCCCGTAGCGTTTCCCGGAAGCGCAGGCGCAGCAGCCTGGCCATGGAATAAAAAAGGTAGCGATTATCCGCATTATAATAATCAAAATCGCCGTGGTAAGTCAGTTCCACGAGCGCTTTGGGGGCTTTCCCGCGGATGATGGCGGTGTCGATGGGGCCGTCGGCCAGGCGTAGCTTGAGGTCTCGCCACCGCTCATCCCGTCGAAGGGTGGGTAAGTTGCCCAAATAGGTAGCGATTAACGGTTTGATATTTTTCGTTTCGAAATTGCCCACCAGTACGAATGTAAAGTCACTTGCATCGGCAAAGCGCTCCCGGTAAATGGCAAAGGCTCGATCCAGGGAAATAGCCTCCAGGTCTTCCATAGTAGTCATCTGCCGGCGGGGGCGCCCCCGGTATTTGATTTCATTTTTGGCGGCGGCGAAATAGTAGTAAGGATTGTCGTACATATTTTCTACGATGCTCCGCTGCCGGCTCAGGAAAGCGTTGAAAGTGGCCGTATCTTTCCGGGGAGCCGTAAAGTAGAGATAAACCAATTGAAAGAGGGTTTCCAGATTTTCGGGAGAGGCGCTTCCGTTAAGGCCTTCGTAGCGTTCTCCGATGTAAGGACCTACCCGCACGCGTTTGCCGGCGAGCTTTTTTTCCAGGGCGGTCGCCGGAAAGCGGCCCAATCCTCCCAGATCGACCAGCGCGGCCGCCCGCGAAGCGCTGGGATAGTCTTCCAGACTGTATAGGGAGTGCCCGCCGGGACTAAAGCTGCTCATCAGCACCTGATCGTTTTGAAAATCTGTAGGCTTGAGGACTACCCGCAGGCCGTTTGCGAGGGTCCATTCGGTCAGCCCGAAACTATCCCGCGGGTGTTCCCGGATAATGTCGGCCGGTTCCAACCTCGCTTCTAGCAGGGGGCCTTCCGAGACTTCGTCTACGTAAGGGGCCGGGCGGGCGCGGCGCATGGAATCCAGCAGGGCAAGGAGTTGGTCTCTTCCGGGCAAGGGGCTTTCCGCCTTTTCCGGCCCGGTAACCACCAGGGTGCGGTTTTCGGTAGTTAGCCATTGTTGGGGCAATGGATTGATGTCTTTCAAATGTATGGTGCTCAACAGCTTGCGGTAAAGCCGAAGCCGTTGGTCGGGGGTGAGTAAAGGCTTTTCGTCGAGATAATGCGCCACGTAACGGGCCGCATAATTGCGGGATTCGACCTGGTCGCGTTCCAGGAAGGCGCTTTCCGCACCGCTGATCAGCTCGGCCTTTTTCCGCATCAGCTCGCTTTCCGTGAATCCGTGCAGGCGCGCCCGGTGGGTTTCCCGCAGTACGGCCTCCAGGCCTTCTTGCGCCCGCCCCTCCGCCGTGAAGGCCGATACGGAATAGGCGTCATTACCCCCCAAATCACTACCGTAGCCCGAATAAGCAAAGGTGAAAGGCGGATCGGCCTGCTGCTGAATCTCGTAGAGCCGGGCGTTTAGCATGCTGTTGTAGAGAGAGTGCGTGAGCTGAGTGCGCAGATCCTCCATATCCTTCAAAGGCTGCTCGGGATGTTTGTAGGTCAGCCGGATGCGGGTGAAGGGCGCCTCCTCGTCGGTGGCGCGAACAAAGCGCAGGCTGTCGTGTAGCGGTACGTGGTAAGTCTTGCGCTCGGGCGCCGGCTCGGAAACTTCCAGATCGTCAAAGCGGCGGCGTATTTCCGACTCAACGGCGGCGGCGTCGAAATCTCCCACCGCTACGATGGCCATGAGATCCGGACGATACCAATCCCGGTAAAACCGGCGAATTACCCCGGCAGCAACCGTATCGATCAGTTTCGGATCACCGATGGGCAGCCGCCGGGCGTAGCGAGAACCGGCGTACTGAACGGGAAAATATTCCCGTTGCAGGCGTTGATCCGGGCTCAGGCTACTGCGCCATTCCGAAATGACCACGCCCCGTTCTTTATCGATCTCCTCGGGAGAAAAATTGATGGCGCTCGCCCAATCCTCCAGGATGAGCAATCCCTTCTCCAACAGACCGGCGCTATCGGTGCGCGTCTGCAATAAGTAGACGGTTTCCTCGAAACTGGTATAGGCGTTGAGGTCGGGACCGAACTGCATCCCAACCGATTCGAGATAATCCACCAATTCATTTTTGGCAAAGTGGCGAGTGCCGTTGAAGGCCATGTGTTCTACGAAGTGGGCCACGCCCAGCTGATCGGCATCTTCCTGCAGGGAACCGGCCTTAATGACCAGGCGCAACGCTGCGCGGTCTTTGGGTTCATTGTTGGCGCGTATGTAATAGCGCAAACCGTTGGGAAGGCTGTCTATGATGACCGTACTGTCCTGGGGCAGGGAAGCTTCCATGTTCCATTCCACCTCCGATTGGCCAACCAACGCGCCAACCCATAGCAGGAAGAGGCCAACAACCATCATCTTCTTGTTACGCATACTCTTTGTTTTCAAGGGCCCCCCAACTAACGTCGCCGTTTCCGACTCTTGCGTTTTTTCCTTCCTGCGGCGCCTTTTCCGGGAGCCGGGCCGCCCACTCCGGGCATTTTACTCATCTTGTGCATCATTTTCCGCATTTGCTCGAATTGCTTGATGAAGGCGTTGATATCCTCCATGTTGTGGCCGCTGCCCTGGGCGATTCGCTTTTTGCGGCTCATATTGAGCAGATCCGGATTTTCTCTCTCCTGGGGCGTCATCGACAAGATCATGGACTCCACTTTGTTAAAAGCGGAGTTATCGATATCCAAATCTTTAGTCATCTTGCCCATGCCGGGGATCATATTCATGAGCGACTTGATATCGCCCATCCGTCGAATTTGTGCGATTTGGCTGAGAAAATCGTTGAAGTCGAATTTGTTCTTCTTGATTTTCTTTTCGAGCCTTTTGGCTTCTTTTTCGTCTAATTGTTCCTGGGCTTTTTCCACGAAGGAGGTAATGTCCCCCATTCCGAGGATGCGCTGGGCCATCCGTTCGGGATAAAATACATCCAGGGTATCCATTTTTTCACCGGCGCTGACGAATTTGATGGGCTTACCTACGGTGTACTTGATGGATAGGGCTGCGCCGCCCCGCGTGTCGCCATCGAGTTTGGTGAGGACGACGCCGTCGTAATCGATCTGTTCATTAAAGGCCTTGGCGGTATTCACGGCGTCCTGTCCGGTCATGGAATCGACGACGAAGAGGGATTCATTGGGCTGTACTGCTTCTTTGAGGCTGGAAATTTCGTTCATCATATCCTCATCGATACTCAGGCGGCCTGCGGTATCGATAATGACGACGTTGAGCCCGTGGTCCTGTGCGTGCTTAATGCCCTTAAGCGCAATTTCGACGGGATCTTTATTATCCATTTCTTTATAAACCGGCAGGTTGAGCTGTTCGCCGATGACGCTCAGTTGATCGATGGCGGCCGGGCGGTAGACGTCGCAGGCCACCAGGAGCGGGCTTTTGTTGTGCTTGCTTTTTAGAAAGCGGGCCAGCTTGCCCGAAAAGGTCGTTTTACCGGAGCCCTGCAGGCCGGCGATCAGAAAAACCGCGGGGTTGCCCTTGATGTCGAGCTCGGCGGCCTCGCCGCCCATGAGCTCGGTGAGCTCGTCCTGTACGATTTTGACCATCAGTTGCCCCGGCTTGACCGATTGCAGCACGTTTTCGGTGCCGATGGCCTTGTCTTTGATCTTATCGGTAAACTCTTTGGCGATCTTGTAGTTGACATCGGCCGCCACCAGGGCGCGACGGATTTCCTTAACCGACTGAGCGATATTGATTTCCGTGAGCTTCTCTTC
>CAYWHT010000202.1:0-7399 GCA_964458135.1 uncultured Saprospiraceae bacterium
AAATCCTGAGTTGTCAGACTATAGCTTACTCCGCCCGCCCGTTCGGTCGGGTAAATCTTGTCTAATCAAAAAATTGCTAATTTTCGACTCAAAGACCAAACCCGCGATGGGTTCATGCGCAAAGCACTCGCTGTTGGGGGATAGCTTTTACAAGGTATAGCCCGGATTTTGTTCCAGCAGCCCGCCGCTCAATTCGATCTCACTCAGGGGGATCGGCAAGAGTTCGTGTTTGCCCTCTACATAATCCTTGCCCACGCCCTGCATCACTTCCGCAGCGCGGCCCTGCCGTTGCAGGTCGAACCAGCGATGTTGCTCCAGGGCGAGCTCCACGCGGCGCTCCTGCCAGATGCGCCGGCGCAGCTCGGCCTGATCGGTGGTGGTGACCTCGGGTAAGACGTTGGGGTTGCCGCCGCGGGCGCGCTCGCGCACCTGGTTGAGGTACTGCAGCGCCTGTTGCGGTTGGCCGTTTTCGTTGAGCGCTTCGGCCGCCATCAGAAGCACGTCGGCGTAGCGCAGGATGCGGATATTGCCGGGGCCGTTACCGAGGTTGCCGGGATGTTCGGGTACCCAGGCTTTCTGGCTGTAGCGCTCGTTGACGATGTTCGGATTGTCCTGCACGATGTCGGAGCCATCGGGCAAGACTTCACCCACGAAGAGGATGGTGGCGTCGCGGCGTGGGTCGCCACTTTCGTAGGCGCGCACCAGGTCATCGGAGGGGCGATTGAAGCCCCAGCCCAGGTTGGGCACGCCGCGCACGCCCTGTACCTGGTTGTATTGCGATCCGGCATTGCCGGTTTCCAGCGCCACAGATTGCACTTCGAAGAGCGACTCCTCCGAGTTTTCGCCTTCCCGCCGGAATAGCTTGGCGTAATCCGGGAAAAGGGCGTACTGGCCGGAATTGATCACGCGCAGGGCGTACTCTTCGGCCTGCTGGAAATTGCCCCGGGTAAGGTAAACTTTGGCGAGCAGGCCATTGGCGGCGCCACTGGTCACGCGGCCAAGCTCGGCGGCCGGGTAGGAGGCGGGCAGTGCGGCGGCGGCGTCCTCCAAATCCTGGATGATCTGTGCGTACACCTCCTCCGAGGAATTGCGGGTCTGGCTGTAGAATTCACCGGGAGATAGGGGCGCGGTAATTAAGGGTATATCCCCGAACCAGCGCACCATCTTGAAGTTGAAATAAGCGCGCAAAAACTTGTTTTCGCCGATGAGCCGCTCCTTGAGGTCTTCATCCATATCGATGCCGGGAATATTGTTGATGGCTAGATTCGCCCGGTTAATGCCGCGGTAGTAGCCCGACCAGACGGTCAGGAAGGCAATATTACCCGCATCGAAGGTGAAATTGTCAATTTCGAGCAGAAAGTTGGCGTCATTGGGCGTACTGCCCTTGTCCGCATCGTCCGAAATGATGTCGGTCAGACCGATGTAGGAGAAAATGTGCACCTCCCAGTCGCGCAGGATGTTATAGGTGGCATTGGTGCTCCAGATAGCGTGTTCTTCGGTTTCGAAGAAATTGGCCGAGGTGAGCTCCCCCAGTGGCTTCTTTTCGAGAAAGTCCTCGCAGGCGCCGAAGGAGAGGAGAAGTACGATGCTGAAAGCTATTTTGAAGAATGATCTCATGTTAAACTGATTTTGGATTTATCCTGAATCTACGGATTCTAAAAGCGGAGGTCTACGCCAAATGTATAGGTTTTAGCAATTGGGAAAACACCCCGGTCGATGCCGACATCCAATACATTACCCGAAGAGATTTCCGGGGTATAGCCCGTGTAATCGGTCCAGGTGACCAGGTTGGTGCCGTTGAAATAGATGCGAAGGTTATTGAAGTTAATTTTGTCCAGCAGGTTGGCTGGTAAGGTATAGCCAATCTGGACCGTCCGCAATCGCAGGAAGGAGCCGTCCTGCACGAAGCGCTCCGAAAACTGGTAGTTGTGACCGCCGTTGGTGATCCGGGGTTCCGTGGTGGAGGAGCCGGGCTCTGTCCAGCGGTCGAGGTAAATGGTTTCAAAGTTGTAGGTGGCGAAGCGAGACATTCGCTTGGCGTTGATAATTTCGTTGCCGCTTTGCCCGTTAAAGTCGACCTGCAGGTCGAAGCCGCGGTACTCCGCACCTAGCCCGAAACCGTAGGTAAAATCCGGGATGGGACTACCAAGGAAAGTCTTGTCGGCGGTGGTGATGGCTCCGTCGCCGTCCAGGTCGGCAAAGCGCAGATCACCGGGCACTTCACCACCGCGGGTGGGAAATTGCTCCAACTCGGCCTCGTTTTGGAAAATGCCGTCCACTTCGAAGCCGAAAAAGTAACCGATGGGTTGGCCTACCGCGGTGCGCGTACCGAGCTGGCCGCCTACGCCGAGGCCGCCGCCCAGGATTTCTTCCCGCCCCTGACCAAGGCTGAGTACTTCATTATTGACGGTGGAGCCGACAAAATTGAAATTATAGGAGAAATCGCCGATCCGGTCGCGCCAGCTCAGGTTGAGGTCGACGCCGCGGTTACGCACTTCGGCGGCGTTGACCACCGGTGCGGAAGCGCCCACGTAATCCGGAATGGGAACGGACACCAGAATTTGGTCCGTGGTGCGGGTGTAGTAGTCGATTTCGGCGCTGAACCGGCCTTCCAGCAGCCCGAGCTCAAAACCGATGTTGGATTGGGAGGTTTCCTCCCACTGGATGTCGGGATTGGCCAGCTCGGTAATGGTGGCGCCATTCTGGATGGCTTCGTTGGCCCCGAATACGGCTAGCACGTTGGATTCCACGCGTGGTCGTCCCTGGTAGGCGCCGATCTTTTCGTTACCCACCTGGCCCCAGCTGCCGCGCAGCTTAAGCCGGCTGATGAAGTCGACATCAAAAAAGGGCTCGCGGGACAAGTTCCAGCCCAAAGCGACCGACGGGAAGTAACCATAGCGGTTGTTTTCCCCGAACTTGGAAGAACCGTCGGCCCGGATGCTGGCCGTCAGCAAGTAGCGGTCTTTCCACACGTAGTTAACGCGCGAAAGAAACGACAGAATACTCCATTCAAAAGCATCATTACTGTTGATTTGGCCATCTTCGGAACCCGCGTTTAAGAAGAAGAACTCTTCGCTCTCCCCAATGAAATTGAAACGAGTGGCCGAAAGGTTGTCGGAAATAAATTCCTGCAGGGTGGCGCCGCCGAGTACGGTAAGCCGGTGGTCGCCCCACTCGTTGTTGTAGGTCAGGGTGTTTTCCCAGACCCAGGAATCGGTTTCGTTGCGACTAATAGTCAGCGAGCTGCGTTCGCTGCGCTGCAAACTGTTCGGAGAAACCTCAAATTCCGGCGTGAAGTTTTTGTTTTCGTTGCGGTTCAGATCTACACCAAAGCTTGTTTTTAGGGTGAAGTTCTCCAGGAAATTAAAATCGGCATAAGCATTACCGACGATCCGGTTGCCTACGTCAAAATTGTTATTGTAAAAGATGGAGGCTTCGGCGTTGCCCACTCCATTACGCAGGGTTACATCGGTAAAGTTGCCGGTGGAATCGAAGACCGGAATGGTTGGGTCGGCGCGGTAGGCCGTCGGCACCACATTGGCGGCATTGTCCTGCTCGCGGTAGGTAAAGGCGATGTTATGGCCGACTTCTACCCTATCCGTCAGCTTGTACTGGTTGTTCAGGCGCAATGTAGCGCGCCAAAAGTCGGAGCCGCGCACGATCCCTTCCTGTTTGAAGTAGTTGGCGCTAATGTTGAAGAGGATGTTTTCGTTGCCGCCGTTGGCCGAAATTTGGTGGCTCTGGATGGGCGCGGTTTGGAAGATGACGTCCTGCCAGTTGGTGCCTTCCCCGAAGGCGTCGGGATCATCAAAAGGCGGGGCATTTCCCACGTTGGTGGCCACCTCATTGGCCAGCGTGGCGAATTGCCGCCCATTGGTCAGGTCGATCTGAGTAATCACCTCCTGTAGGCCGCCGTAGCTGGATACATTAAACTGCGTTTCCCTCTCGGCGCCCTTTTTGGTGGTGATGATGATCACCCCGTTGGCGCCCCGTGAACCGTAAATGGCCGTGGCGGAAGCATCCTTCAGTACTTCCATGGATTCGATATCCTGGGGGTTGAGGAAAGAAATATCATTGAGCAGCATCCCATCCACGACGTAAAGCGGGGAGGCGTTGTTCAGCGTACCGGTGCCCCGGATGCGCACGACGGCGCCTTCTCCGGGCTTACCCGAAATGGGGGTGACCTGTACACCGGCCACCTTGCCTTGCAGCAACTGCTCCACATTGGCCGAAGGCACCCGGTTGATCTCCTCCGATTCCAGCGAGGAAATCGAGCCCGTCAGGTCGCTTTTGCGTTGGGTGCCGTATCCGACCACGACGACCTCCTCCAGCATCTCAGATGACTGCAGCAATTCCACGTTGAGGGTGGTGCGCCCGTTCAGGGCAATCTCCTGGGGTTCGTAGCCGGTATACGAAAAGAGGAGCACTGTATCGGCGCTCGGCACTTCCAATTCGTAATTGCCGTCAATATCCGTAATGGCGCCCCGGTCAGTGCCTTTGATGCGGATGTTCACGCCAATCAGCGGCCCTTCTTCTTCATTGGAGGAGGTGACTTTTCCCGTTACCGTGACCTGACCGTACAGGCCGGTAGCGATAACGAGCAAAATGAATAATATGGAATTTCTTTTCATGTTCAGTGTTTTTAGTGAGTGTTACTAGTTCTCTACCATCTCTACTTGTACCGATTGCGTTTGGGCCGAACTGCTCCCTACCATAATTTCGTAGCGGCCCGGTTCGGCGGCGTATTCCATGTCGCGCGTGTAAAACTTAAGATCGTCTGTACGAAGGGTAAAGGCCACTTCCCGGGAGGCGCCGCTCGCCAGAGCGACTTTCCGGAAGCCCTTGAGCTCCTGGAGCGGGCGGGTTACGCTGCCCACCAGATCGCGTACGTAAAGCTGCACCACCTCTTCTCCGTCGCGATCCCCGGTATTGGTCACGGTAACGCGAACGCTCAAAGGCTCCCCTTCGGAAAATGTTTCCCGCTCGAGCTTCAAGCCCGAATATTCAAAAGTCGTATAGCTCAGTCCGTGGCCGAAAGGATAGAGTGGCGTGTTGGGCATATCGAGATACTTACTGGTGTATTTGTTGTTGGGGTCCATGGGGCGCCCAGTGTTCTTGAGGTTGTAGAAGATCGGAATCTGGCCTTCGTGTCGGGGGAATGTCATGGGCAGCTTGCCGGAGGGGTTGTAATCGCCGAAAAGCACATCGGCGATGGCGGGCCCGGCCATGACGCCCGCAAACCAAGTCTCCAGGATGGCGGGGGCGGTTTCGTCGACTTCCGGGATGCAGAGGGGGCGGCCATTCATAAGCACTACGGCGGTGGGCTTACCGATGGCGGCGACGGCTTCGACGAGTTCGGTCTGCATGCCCGGTAGTGATAGCTTGGCCCGGCTGGCAGCCTCGCCACTCATATTGGCGCGTTCGCCCACTGCAAGGATGACGGCTTCGGCGGCCGTTGCGGCCAGCAGTGCGGCTTCGAAGCCGCTGCGATCTGCACCATCGATTTCGCAGCCTTTGGCGTGCAGGATTTCGACCTTGTCGCCCAGCTTTTCCTCAATACCGGTGAGCAGAGTAACCGACATTTTGTAATCACCGGCGCCCGACCAGGAGCCGATCAGCTCGCGCTGGTTGTCGGCCAGGGGGCCAATGACGGCCAGCGTTTCAATATCCCTGGAGAAGGGTAAAGTCTGATTGTCGTTCTTGAGCAACACCATAGATCGGCGCGCCATATCGCGTGCGGCTTCCAGGTGTTCCTCCTTCATGAGGGTGGCCTTTTGCAGTTCCTCATCGCAGTAACGGTAGGGATCTTCAAACAGGCCGAGCTCAAATTTCATGCGCAAAATGCGGCGCACCGCCTGATCAATCTGCGCTTCGGTTACGGCGCCCTCTTCGACTGACTCGGCGAGGTGGTTGTAAAAGACGGCGCCCTGCATATCCATATCCACCCCGGCGTTGAGGGCCAACTCCCCCGCTTGTTTTTCGTTGGCGACGATGCCGTGGGGGACCATTTCGTTGATGGAGGTGTAATCGGTGACGACAAAGCCCTCAAAGCCCCATTCGTCGCGTAGGATCTGATCCAGCAGGAAGTTGTTGCCAGTGGCGGGCACGCCATTCAGTTCGTTGAAAGCGGTCATGAAGGTATGCACGCCTTCCTCCTTGGCGGCCAGGAAGGGGGGTAGATAGATTTCGCGCAAGCGCCGCTCCGACATGTCGACGGTATGGTAATCCCGCCCCGCCTGCGCGGCGCCGTAGGCGGCGTAGTGTTTGGCGCAGGCCAGAACCGTATTAGTGGCGTGGATGTCTTCGCCCTGAAAGCCGCGCACCCGGGCTCGCGCAATCTGACTTCCCAGGAAGGCGTCTTCACCGGCGCCTTCGGCGACGCGCCCCCATCGGGGATCGCGACTCACGTCAACCATCGGGGCGAAAGTCCAATGCAGGCCGGCCGCCGACCCTTCTACGGCCGCAATGCGGGCGGCGCGCTCGATAGCTTCCAGATCCCAGCTTGCCGATTCGCCCAAGGGAATGGGAAAGACGGTCTTGTAGCCGTGGATGATGTCGTAGCCAAAAAGCAGCGGAATGCCCAGGCGCGTTTCCTCCACCGCCATGCGCTGCAACTCGCGGGTAAACCTGGCGGTATGGGCGTTGAACACGGCGCCGACCTTGCCGGCCTTGATGTCTTCCTGGTACTCCTCCCGCATGGTCGGGCCCGTGATGTCCCAACCGCTGGAAAATAGCGTCATCTGACCGATTTTCTCCTCCAAGGTCATTAGCTGCAGCACGGAGTCGATCTTGCCGTTGAGGTCCTTCGCGGGAGCATCTCTGACGAAGAGGCTGTCCCGCATCTTAAAAGCGTTGATCAAAAAGGCGATGCCGATGAGGGCAAGACCCATGATGATTTTTTTGAGTGTCATAGTGGTTATTGGTTAGTGGTTATTAGCACCCACTCATCTGCCGGTATATCCTGAAGACGACTCGATACGACTTTGGAGAAGTCGAATCTTTGTAGCAGCTCTTAAAAACAGCGTGAGGGTCATCAGGCCGAAACCCGTAGCGGCAATGCTCGAAAAGGTGCGCGTGGGGTAACGGTCGGGGATTTGAAAGTTTTTATCGTGGGCCAGTTCCCAGAAGTAGTTGAAATTGCGCCTTTGCACCTCTTCCAGGCTAAAGGGTACGACCTTGTTTTCCGGTTGCTCGGAGGTTGCCCCGGGGCTATTTCCCCCGCCGCAAATCATCAGCACCAGCAAAAGGCTGCACCCGATAATTGTGGAGACGCTTCTCATACTGCAGCAAAGGTTGAATGCTTCCCCACCCCCCGGCGGGAATGGGGAAGCTTGCTTAATGATGTGACTAGTACACTGTGTAATAAGTTCTTTGATGTTTTGGGAGGGGTATTTTGGCG
>CAYWHT010000203.1:0-7378 GCA_964458135.1 uncultured Saprospiraceae bacterium
GACCAGGCCTGGCAATCATTGGCGCCGCTCCCTACGAAAAACTCATGCATCATCCGGGCTAAAAAAAATTGTCCGCAACCGAGCATTTTCCGGTATTCGGATAAACATGGCCGGCCCGGGGAACCTTTCCATTGCGTAAATTGCATCCCTCAACCGTTACCAAAACAACAATCCAATGAAAGCCATGCAAGTCAGTAAAGCCGGTGGTCCGTTTGAACTTGTAGAACGCGAAGTTATGGAGCCCGGTCCCAACCAGGTGCGCATCAAAGTCAGCGCCTGCGGAATCTGCCATAGCGACGCCTTTGTCAAGGAAGGCCAGTTTCCGGGCTTGGAATATCCCCGCATTCCGGGCCACGAAGTGGTGGGGGTTGTCGATAAACTCGGAGACGGCATTTCCAACTGGCGGGAAGGACAGCGCGTAGGCGTGGGCTGGCACGGCGGCCACTGCAGTATATGTGAGCCATGCCGCGACGGAGATTTTATCATGTGCCAAAACCACCAGGTTTGCGGCATTAGCTACGATGGGGGATACGCCGAATATTTGGTGGCGCCCGAAAATGCGCTGGCGGCCGTACCCGAAGATTTGAGCGATGCCGACGCGGCCCCGCTGCTTTGCGCCGGCATTACCACCTACAATGCACTGCGCAATACCGGCGCTCGCCCGGGGGATTTGGTAGCAGTCCAGGGTATCGGTGGCCTGGGCCACCTGGGCGTACAGTACGCACATAAGATGGGCTTCCACACGGTAGCGATCTCCCGGGGATCCGATAAGCAACAATTGGCCATGGACTTGGGCGCTGATGCCTACATCGATGCAAAAGCGGAAGATCCGGCCGAAGCCTTGCAAAAAATGGGTGGCGCCCGCATCATCCTGGCAACGGCGCCCAGCGGTAAGGCCATCGAATCGATTATTAACGGGCTCGGCCGCAATGGCGAAGTGTTGGTCGTCGCCGCTACGCCCGAGACCTTCCGTGTAAATCCCTTCTCCCTGATCATGGGGCGCACCGCCATCAAAGGCTGGCCCAGCGGCGCCGCCCGCGATAGCGAGGATACGATGAACTTCAGTGCGCTGACCGGCATCAAACCGGCCATCGAAACTTACCCGATAGAACAAGCCAATGAGGCTTACGAGCGCATGATTACCAACCAGGCGCGCTTCCGGGTAGTGCTGACGATGGGTTAAGCTTCGATAGTTCTCCCGCTTTACGGAAATAGGGAATATTGAATAGTGGTATTTTTTTGCTAAATTGATAGCATCCAAATCAAAATGATATGAACCGCTTCCAATACCCTTTTTTGCTTATCGGCCTGGCCGTACTGCTGTTGAGCGCTTGCCAATCCGAGACGTCCACCTCTTCCGAAAATGCGTCTGCTACTACTGCTTCCCGCTTGGGGGAAGTGGATTTTACGGTGACCAGCGCGTCGACCGAAGCCCTGGCGGCCTTTGAAAAAGGACTTTTGCTCCTGCATAGCTTCGAATACGAAGATGCCCGCGAAGCCTTCCAGGAAGCCCAGGAGCTCGATTCGGATTTCGCCATGGCTTACTGGGGAGAGGCCATGACCCATAACCACAGCCTGTGGGCCCGTCAGGATTACGAAGCCGCGACGGAAGCCCTGGCGAAATTGGCGGCAACCGCCGAGCAGCGAATCGCCAAGGCGCCGACCGGATTGGAGCGCGATTTCCTCAAGGCGGTGCACGTCCTCTACGGTGAAGGAGCCAAGTACGAACGGGATCAGGCTTACGCCGAATTTATGGAGGAGCTTTACCGCAAGTATCCGGAAAATCAGGAAGTAGCGGCATTTTACTCCTTGTCTTTGCTGGGGTCCGTCAACTCGGGGCGGGATGAAGAAACTTACGGCAAGGGCGCCATCATCGCCAAGGGAGTACTCGAAGAAAATCCCCACCACCCGGGTGCGCTGCATTACCTGATTCACTCCTACGACGATCCGGAGCACGCCCACCTGGCCAAAAAAGCGGCCGATAGCTACGCCAATGTGGCGCCGGATGCGGCTCACGCCCTGCACATGCCTTCCCACATTTACGTCGCTATGGGCATGTGGAAAGAAGTGGTGGCCTCCAATATCGACTCCTACGATGCGAGTTTGAAGCGCATGGAGCGCAAGCAGCTCGATAACGATGCCCGCAGCTACCACGCCCTGCACTGGCTGATGTACGGTTATCTGCAGCAGGGACGATTGGAAGAAGTCAACCAGATCATGAAGAATATGCAAAAATATACCGCGGAACTGCCCTCCAAAAGGGCTCGCGCCTACCTGATATCCATGAAGGGCAACTACCTGGCCGAAACGGGAGATTGGACACACCCTTACGCGGATATTCCGGTCAAAGACGAAGACTTGAGCTTGGTGGTGCGCGCCACCGAGCAATACATCGCGGCTCGCAAAGCGCACCAGGACGATCAGGTAACCGCCCTCCGCGATACGATTGAAGCGATGGCGCGCGAGCGGGAAAAAGCCGCCCTGCTGGTAGGCGACTCCGGTATTGCCCTTTGCAATGCTGCGGGATGGACTTCCAACGCCCCCAATCAACTGGATGTCGATCAGGCCCACGTTTTGGAAATGCAGTTGCGCGGCCTGCTGGCCGATCTGGAAAAACGCACCACCGATGCCGACCGCTGGCTGGCGAAAGCCGCCGAGCTTGAAAACCGCATCAGCTACTCCTACGGTCCGCCGGTCATTATCGACCCTTCATCCGAGCTCTACGCCTCCTGGCTTTACCGCCAGGACCGGTACAAAGAAGCGCTGGAGCAATACGAATACGCTCTGGAAAGAGGGCCGCGCCGGGTTAAAGCGCTTTTGGGCAAGCGGGAAACGCTGATCGCCCTGGATCGCCTATCCGAAGCCGCCCAGGTAGAAGCTACGCTGCTGGAGATCGAACAGGCAGGACGGGAGATGCAGTTGAGTGAGGGAGCAGGCGGCGGGTCTTAGTGCTTCGGCCCTATTTTACAATCTGACAAGTCAGTATTCACAAACTTTGGCTTGGCAGACTATAACTGAAAGGGACTATCCATTATTCTTCGCTTTTCTCCCGGGAAAGAATAAATCCTTTTTCGCCTTTGTCACAAGGCGCTTACCAACTACTAATTACTAACTACCAAATGGATGCCATTCACCGTCCCCGCTTCAACGCCTGGCTCACCATTCCGCACCCCTGGACGGCCGAGGTGATGGGGCAACTCGATTTCGACACCTTGACCTTTGATATGCAGCACGGCCTGATGAATTACCAGCAGGCTTTTGCAATGACGCAAGCCCTGGGCGCTACGTGTAAGCCTGTGATGGCCCGTTTGCCGGGGAATGACGCGGCCCTGGCAGGCAAACTGTTGGATGCCGGGCTGACCGGAGTCATCTGTCCGATGGTTAACCGGCTTGAGGAAGCAGAGGCCTTTGTCCGGGCCTGTTACTATCCGCCGCGGGGCGCTCGCAGCTTTGGCCCGCTGCGGGCGCAGGAAATCTTCGGCAGCTACTATGCCCGGCGCGCCGCGGAACTCACCACTCCCATGATAATGATCGAAACCGTCGAGGCTCTGGAGCAACTCGAAGGTATTGCCCAAGTAAATGGCTTAAAAGGACTTTATCTCGGCCCCTACGATCTGAGTGTCAGCCTGGGCTGCCAGCAACTGGCCGATCTCGATGATCTCAGAATGCAAGACGCCCTGAAAAAAGTTTCCGGTCTGGCAGCCGCTAATGACCTGATCCTCGGCGTCCACTGCCCGCGCCCGGAAGATGTACCCATGCTTTACGAGCTAGGGTTTGGATTGTTTTCCCACCAAAACGATACGGCTTTTTTGCAGGCGGGAGCGGCGCTTGCGCTGGAGGCGATGCGCCGGCAAATGAACGGATGAATGAAAGGGTGGATGTGTTTGGGGGATTATTTCGTTTTGGCGGTTTTGGGATGGATGTTTTTGGATGATGGCATTTGGGGTGATTTGATGGAATGTTTTTGCGCCTACGGCGCTCGCCCGAATGATGCATGAATTCGTCTGCTGCGAAGCCAAACTGCCCGTCCTGTGAAATAAAGCGAAGCTTTACCTGCGGTATTTCACAGGGCGAGCATTTTGGCTTCTCGTGACGGAGAACTCATGCATCATCCGGGCTCGATGAGTCAGCATGGCGGCCCGTTAGGGCCAAATGTGAATAGCCCCGCATGAAATGCGGGGTAGGAGATACCGTAGTGAGCGGCAACTGCGAAGCAGTTGAATACCTAATCTGCGAATAATGGCCAGGTTTTCAGGATATTAGGTGAAAAGCAGGCAATCCAATCTAAGAGCCAAGTCCCTGGCCCCCCACAACCCCATCCTCTCATCTAAACTGATACTTGATCTGCGCCCCTAGTTCCGTGCGTACCGGCCCATCGATCTCATCGAGCCCGCTACCGATGGTTTCCTGGTTGGACCAATAAGTTTGGGCTACCCGGAATTCCAGCGTAATCGCTTTGACCGGCCGGTATCGGAGGTTGAGGTAAAAGCGGGTGCCCCGGTTGTAGTAGGCCGGAATAGCGAAGGCGTAGAGCAGGCCGTTTTCGTAATGGTAAAAGCGGATGTCGTAGTCGTCGGTTTCGAAGATGGCGAAGCGGGTGGTAAAGGAGAGTGGGAATTCGATGGGCCGGTAGAGGATATCCTGAAGAACGGAAAAACCGTAGCGCCGGCCTTCCACTTCATTATCGGCGAAACCGAAATCAAAGCGGGTGCGTAGTTCCAGCGCCTTGGAGAGTTGGGGGGCGATATGCAAGCGCGTTTGGAACAATTGGCGCGGCGTGGTGAAATTGAAGTTGGTTTCGTTGTCGGGGGCGTTGATGGCCTTGGTTTCTCCGCGGGCTTCCAAGTAGATGCGGAGTTTACGGCGTTGTTCGTAGGTGAGGCGGGCCCGGTATTCGTGCCCGCGCGAGGGAGCGTCTACGCGGAAGCGGAGCCAGGGGTGCCGCCAGGCGTCGTAGTAAAGGTTGAGGGTCCAGCGTTTGGCGGGGCGTACTTCGGCGCCGATGTAGAGGCCTTGTTCGTTGCGACCGCCGGTGGTTTCGGCGAGGGGGTTCGCGTTGAGGGCGACGTACTCCGCGGGCAGGTGCCGGTAAAATAAGGCGAGGTCCACTTTGCGGTCCAGTCCGATCAGCAAGCCGTTAACGCTGGCAATATGACCTCGGCCATCCTGGGCGGTTTCCCCGAAGAAATTGAAGTTTTCGTAGATAAAAGAGTAATCCAGGCTGATATTGGTTTGCCGGTCGCCGCGAAAGAAAAAGCGGTTGTAAGGCTCCAGGCTACGGTTGATGGGTTTGTCAAAGCGATCGTGCAGGGCATTGACCGCCACATGACCGAAGGGGTGATTCCACTGCAAGCTGCCGCCGGTCGTAAACTGGTTGACGACATTTTGGTCTTCGATTTCGTTGGGGGTGCGGTGGAGGCCGTCGATATCGAGGCGGCTCAGGCTACGCAGATCGCCGTCGACCTCCGAGGTGTCCGGCTCCAGCAGGTTGCCGTCGCGCCCACGGGAGGAGATAAAGCCGGTGAGCTCCAACTGATCCGTCAAATTAATGGTGGCCGCTCCGCCGCGTAAAAAGTTGGATTCATTGACGGAGGTGTATCGGTAAACGGCCCGTCCGCCCCGTTTGATGGAGGTGGTGCTGGAACCCTTGCCGTAGCCAAAGCCCGAGTACAAAACCAGCCCCTGGCCGAAGCTTATGTTGTAATCTCCCAGGGCGATAGATTTGATGCGGCGGTTGTAATCACTTAGATAAAGATGAAAGGAGTAATAGTCAAACCCGTTGGGGTTGCTGCCGGTAAAAAATTCTTCCCCCGCGTCTTTTTCGGCGGTGAAGCCGTAGCTCAGTTTATTGGAATAGGCGTGTCTGTACCGCAAGTAAACCTTGGATGGATCACCGAGATAGCGGGCGCCCCTCTCCTCGGGGCCGAGCGGTGTGAAGCCCCTTTGTTCTTCGACAATTTGGGACCACCGCAGGAAAAACTCGTTTTTGCCGCGGGCCAGCATAGTGGGGATGCTGATTTGAAAATCATCTAATCCGCTTTCTATCGTCACGAAGGGCAGGATACGCCGTATGGCGGGCAGGTCAAAACCGGGAATGGCCTGGAGCTCGTAAAGGGAGATCAGCGGCCCGGCCTCCCGGCGATAGTTGAGCAACTCGACGATCTGTAAGTCGGTGAGTAAGCCAAACTCCTGTAACTGGCCCTCATCGGCTTCGTTGAGGTTGAAGGGATGTTCCTGGTACACGGCAAGCTGCTCGAAGAGGGTGTTAAAATCAAAGGTGCCTTCGCTCTCGGTGTTTTGCAAAAAGTCTTCCAGTAGATCCTGCACCCGCGGCGGAATGGTTTCCGGGATGGAGTCGGCTTGCCCCTGGGCGTAGAAGGGGATCAGAAGAAAAACGGTGAGTAGGCGGTGCATGGGTGACGGTTGGGGTTTTAGGGAAAAGGAGGCTAACGGCCGGGGGAAAGCCCGTGCAGTCGCTGCAACGGTTGTTGGGTTAGGTGACTTTCAATCCATCCGGGAACGTTTAAGTAAAGCGCCGTTTTTTTCTCGTAAGGACTGGCGGCGTATTGCTCGGCCTCGTGTTTAAACCGAAGAAAACATTTGCGTTGCTCCGAGATTGGCGTCCGCAACAATACTTGTAAAAACTGAAGCGTCGCCCGGTGGAGCTGTCCAAGGTCAGGGGAGCGGTCAAACATGCGCTGTAGCGCGGAAATGAGGTATTCCAGCAAATCAAAGTTACCCAGCTCGTAATGGCAGATCAGATGCAAGAGCCGGGCGTTGAAATGCAGGTCTTCCCGCAAATGACCGGATTGCAGGTGGATGATGTGGTTGAGCCGCTCCAGGGCCGCTCCGAAATCACCCCGACCAAAGTGCAAGTAGGCAATCTTGTAGTCGAAAAGTAAAATCCGGTGCGGATCGGTATGGTCGGCAAACAAGCGCGTCCGGCGTTCTATTTCGGGCACGAGTTGCAACCCGCGCTTGAATTCTCCCGTGAGAAAATAATAATTCAGTTTGGACAGGTAAAGGTAGACAAAGGCAATCATGCTGGAGTTGGAATTGAACTGCTCGCGCTTTTCCCTTTCGAAAGTTTCGAAACGCTCCAGCACTTCCGCGAAGCGGCTCCGGTTTTCCTGAAAAAAGTAAAAGGTGAGCAGGTAGTAGAGCCCCCGCATGTAGAGGTCGGGGTCCTTTTCCTGCATTTGCGGGTTTTCTTCGAAAATCTCCACCCACTGCCGGGCGTAAGCCGTACCCCTTTCCAAATCGAGCAGGATGTAGTACAACCACATGTAGGCCTGAAATAGATTGACCTTTTCGAAAAAGGTCAGCGATTCGAGAGGAAAGTCATCCGGCAGGTATTGATTAAAGAATCGTTGGACGG
>CAYWHT010000204.1:0-7341 GCA_964458135.1 uncultured Saprospiraceae bacterium
CGGGAACTGGCTAAAGAAAAAATCGCTAGCCTATCTAAACACGACACTTATTAATTGCTCATCGCTAAGCGTTTATTGGTTGGAGGAAAAGTGGCGCCGGTTGCTATCGGATTTGCTTTATGGCTTCATTGGCTTTTATTGGCATCGGGCGAAGCTGGAGCTTCGCCTTGGGGTTTACGCATCACGATGGCCGTACTCGGGCACACCGAGCTGAACTCCGAAGAGGCTTGCACCGCAATGGGCACTTCGGAACGTTCTACCACGGCATACCCCAGATTTGCGAAGAAAGCAGGAGCGGTGTTGGTGAGTAGATAAACCTCCCGGGCGCCATTTTCGCGGGCAATTTTTTCCAATTGCTGGGTAATGGCTTTGCCGTGGCCTTTGTCTTTTTCGGAATCGATGACGCTGACCGAGCGTAAGAGGGCGGCATGGCCGTAGTATTCGAGTCCGCCGGTGCCGATGGGGTTTTCTCCTTTACAATACAAGTATAGAAAGGTATGGGATTGAATATCCTCCGTAGGCAGAGCCTGCGCTTGGAGCAAAGCTTTAATTTTATGCAGTTGGTCCTCCTGCTCTGCGAGCTGTATTGATGGGGTGTTGTTTGTATCCAAGATTTATTAATTTTAGAGGCGGTTTTTAGATTTTAAATCTAGTGCAAAAAGCGACGCGTAACTAAATGCAAAAGACCTTTTTCTATATCTACGGATGGCTTTGTAACCTGATATTCGTAATCGTTATCCTCTATGCTTTGGGGTTCCTACTTGATCTGTGGGTCCCCAAAACCATTAACTCCGGTTCGGCGGGGGCATTAGGCGCTTCCATTTTGGTCAATTTGGTCCTAATTGGCCTTTTCGGGCTGCAGCATAGCGCAATGGCCAGGCAGGGTTTCAAGCGTTGGTGGACCCGCATCCTTCCCGAGCCCATCGAGCGGAGTACGTACGTACTGGCTTCCAGTATCGTACTGGCCGTAGTCATGCTGCTGTGGCGCCCCATCCCGACGATAGTCTGGGAGGTGGAAGGATATTTGCGCTATTTTATCTGGGGGCTCAACGGCGCCGGTTGGCTGTTGCTTGCCCTGGCCTCGGTGCAGATCAACGCCCGCCACCTGATGGGATTGCAGCAAGTCACGGATCACCTCAACGGCCGCCCACCTTCCCATCCCGAATTCCAAACGCCGGGGCTGTACCGCTACGTTCGCCATCCCTTGATGACCGGTTTTATCATCGCCTTTTGGGCGCTGCCCACGATGACCCTGGGGCAGTTGGTCTTCGCTGCCGGCATGACGTCGTACATTTTGATCGGTCTGGCCTACGAAGAGCAGGATTTGATCCGGTATTTCGGGGCGCGTTACCGGGCGTACCGGAAGCGGGTGCCGGCCTTGTTTCCGCGGCTAATTTCGAAGAAAGATTAGCCTACGAATGCTTAATGCCGTCCGCAGATTAATAAGGTATGAGCCAATTGGTAGTTGTGGACGCCCGCGTTACGCATTCCGGTACTTCTGCTTTAGCCGCCGCTTATACCAGATCCGGTCTACGGAGGGCCAGCCCCCGCCCTTCCAAAGCAAAAAGATACTCCCCAACAGCATCGCAAAATCCGTACGCATGGCGTGGGCCATGCTCCAGAAGCCGTACTGATCCATTTCCCGCAGGTTAAAGCCGGCGAAGGGTTCTCCCAGTGCGATCGGAATTTTGGTAATGACGATGGTGACCGTCATGATGGCGACCGTAATAACGGCCGCGTAACGGGTCAACAAGCCCGTCAGGATCAAAATGCCGGCCACCACTTCCAATCCGCCCACCAGGTTGGCCCACAATCCTGGCGCCGCAAACCCGATCTGCTCGAAACGACCGGCCCCGCGTGTTGCGGGCAGGAGGAACTTTTGCAGCCCTTCCGACAGGAAGACGGCTCCGACCATGATGCGAATAATGAGGATGGAAGGAAGGCGTTGGGTAGCAATTAATGGAAACCGCATGAGGTGAGGATTATGGATTTTGAATGCTTGGTTTTGAATGACCAGGTTTAATCAAAATTAATTTAAAATTTAAACTTTGCGCTGTTTTCCGCCAACTCGCCGCCGAGCGGGGGCAGACGATCATCGCCGTCACCCAGGATGAGGATTTTGCGGAGCGGAGCGAGCAAGTGCTGGAGTTGGATGGGCAACTGGTTGGAGTAAGAGCTATCTATCCAGAAAAAGTTCCAATTTGAAATCGAGTATTTAAAAAGCCGTGTCTTTAAAATTAAAAGCGGTATTTGTGAGCTATGGAAAGCGGAGTAAAGGTAAGAGCGACAACCAGCATTCCGGACAAAATAGGAGCTATTCAAACTCCCGGCAATCCTCCGCGGGTTGGTATACTCCAGCTCCCTGCTGATAGACCAGGGTGGCGCCGAGGTGGCCGGTATACATTAGAAATCCGGAACCGACGAGCATCAATACCACAACGATTGCTTTTAAAAGGGATTGGTACTTATCAATAAAGCCGGCCGTTACCGTCACATCCATCACCGTAGCCGCCGTGAATAACCACGCCATGGTGAGGGAGGCATTCTGGTGTGCTTTCACTACGGTAGGATCGCAGATTTGCCGGGTGACCACTCCATCGGCCCGGTTGCCGGTATAGACGGCGATCCAGGCGCCGAGGGCGCCGATTAGCAACAGCAAGGTTCCCGCGGGTTGGAGGTAGGCCGGACGCCCTCGTAGTCCAAATAGTTTGAACAAAGTGGCCATCAGCAGTAACGCAATAGGAAGGTGGACGGAGAGGGGGTGCCACACCTCCGTCCGCCAAAAATTGGGTAGTTCGTTCATCTTGAATTCTTTCCAGAATTTTCATAACAAACGGCCGGTGATGGAAATCCCGGGTAATCACAGATTTCCGATTCCGGGCTTCTATTCAATCCATTAATACCAAGACTAATGGGATTTGACGAATGACCAGGATAGGATTATCAGGAATTTATAAGATCATCATTCGTCATTTTATTCTTAAATGCGTATACATTCTGGTCTTTATTCCATGATTTTAACGGTTAAGGGGTCCAGCCGTTGACCGACCTTTTCGACCTCCACTTCCACTTTTTGCCCCTCTTCCAGCGTGGAGAAAGGGACTTCTTCTCCGTTGCGGGTCAATTTAGTTTCTTCGATAAAATAAAGTTCCAGGGTTTTACCGTCATCGGTAGAGACGTAAATTTCGGATTTCTCCGCCTCTACTTCCTTGATGGCGCCCTGGTAGACGCCGGATTCAACGACATCCGTCGATTCGCCGCAGGCGTTGACGATGAGCAGCAGGGCGAAGGCGATCATAGATGGCAATAGGAAAGTTCTCATGACTGCATGCAGTTAAAGTTGGAAATGGTTAAAATTAAAAACATTTTGGCGGTATTCGATCGAGCCTGGAAATTTTGTCAAAGCACCTTAACCCGGATTATGCATGGATTATCATTGCGGAGTTGTTGCCCAATTGAGAACAAATCTCCATGCAAATCGCCTCGAGGATAAAGCCGCCCTCCCCCATAAAAGCTATTATCTTCCCCTAGGAAGCCGCACCAACTACCCACTACTACTCCTTCACCACTTTCACACTCGCCATTCCCTCCGGCGTTTGGAGCCGGACTACGTACATGCCCTTGGGTAATCCGGGGGTGGATAGGCGCAGGTTATTTTCACCGGGTAGTGCATTCATTTGTTCGCTGCGCACCAGCCGGCCGAGGGGGTCAAAAAGTTGTACTTCCACCCGGCCGGATTGGGCGCTCTCGAAAACCAGCTGCAAGGTTTCGGCGAAAGGATTGGGTTGAGCTTGCAATCCTTCAATGGCGCCTTCGATCGTATTTACCGAAGTAGACAAATCCCGCCGTCCGGTAGCGAACCACAGGCCTTGTTGCGCCCCCGTCAATAGCGTCTGCGCTGCGCCGGCAGCGTTGAGCTTATCGCTAGCCAGGGGGATGACGTCAATGGTGGCGCCATCCAGGAAGCTGGAATTATTGAGAATGATGGCGTCATCGGCGGTGGAAAAGTTAGGAATGCCCAACACGTCAATCCCTTCGCGGATAACGCCTATTTCACCGGTTTGAGTATTGGCGGCCAGGGTGCTGATATTGGTGAAATCACTGGTATTCCCGACAAAGTCGAAGGCGATAACCTCCGGGCTGTTTTTGGCGAAGGCCGGGTTACCCACGCTGGCGTTATCGGGCAAGGAACTAAAGACTTTGAAAATAAACCCATCGCCAAAGTTCTGCTTGCTGTTATTCCAAACCCGGATCAATCCGATATCCCAATAATCGATGACGCCGCCGGTGGTTGCATTGATTTGATTGAGGGCGTCGTACATCACAAATTCTCCGGAATAGTCCCATTCGAGCACATCGGCGTAAGCCACATCATTGGTAAAGGTATTGGCGCCGGGCGCTGTGGTGGGGTTGACCAGCTCATACACACTACCGGTTCCGGAATTAAAGTCAAAAACCTCCAGGCGATTGTCGAAGTCGGTAGTCAGCATGGCGATTTTACTGCCGTCTTTGGAGATGGCGATGTTGCGCCAGATCTGCTGGGGCTCCTGTTCGATAAAAAACTCTTCGTAATTACCATTATCGGGGTTAAAGATCAGGGTGCGCAGGGTGTTGTCAGCGGCCACGAAGACGATGACGGAGCCGTCGTCGGTGACGCTTGGCCGGCTGATGAGGCCGGAGGAGCTGAGTTGAACAACCTGCTGAAAATCATAAAGGTACAACCCTTCCTTAGAGCCGTCGGTAGCCATGATGAATTCCTGCCCGTCGTTTAGGGGCAAATTTTCGGGCTCGTCGGTGCTGTTGCCGTCCAGGATCCCCACCTGATTGAAGGCATTGGCGGCGGCCGTGACTTCGGGAGAATTGGCGCCAAACAAATCGGTCGCCGCCTGAATAACCGCCAGGCGGCAGTCAATAAACTGGGAAGAAGCCGTCAGGTACATTTCCAGGGCCCGGTAATATACCCGTTCGGCTTTTTGGGCTCCGACTTCGCTAATGAAGAGGAAAAACGCCCGGTTGGGAATGCCGCTGTTGATGTGCACCCCGCCGTTGTCCTGATCGATGGACAAATCCTGGAATTCATTCATGTGGGCGGGCTGCCAGCCGATATCCCGCAGACTATTACCCCCGTTATTCGGATCGGCCATATCGCGCATGGCGCCGGTGGGATAAACGGCCGGGTTGACGACGTCTTCTCCGAGCAAGAAATTCGCGTCATCAATCAATACGCCGAACACATCGGCGAAGCTTTCATTGAGGGCGCCCGACTGGTTTTGGTACGTTAGATTGGCGGTATTTTGGATGACGCCGTGGGTCATTTCGTGCCCGCCGACGTCGAGGGATTTGGCCAGGGGAGAACTAAAAGCCTGGTTGCCATTGCCGTAGAACATGGCCTTGCCGTTCCAGAAAGCGTTATCGAAATCGGAGCCGTCCTGGTCGCTTACATTGATCAGCGAAATGACGTTTCCACCGCTGCCGTTGATGGAATTACGGTCAAAGCGGGAGAAGAAATATTCGTACGATACCTGAGCGTTGTAATGGGCGGATACCGCGGTCGGATCGGTCCAAGTATTACTATTGGAGACGATAAAGGCCGCCTGAAAGTCGTCGTTGGCCGGGTTGGTGTTCAATGCGTCGAGGGTCATAATTACGCCTACCGGATCATCGGGGATGGTGGATTGAGCGGCGTTAAACATATCGCGGCTCGCATCGATCAGGAAAAACGCACCATTCTGCTCGAAGGTGTTCAAGCTGCGGTTGGCGCCTTTGAGGTCCTGCCCCTGGCCAACGGCTGGTGGTGTAGCGGGCAATTCGTAGAGGTCGTGCGGGGCTAGCGTGCAGCTGGCGCGGAAGGCGTTGATGACTTCTCCCGTATGGGCGTCTACGAAGTACTGCCAATGTTCCAGCACATTGGGCACCAGGCGAAAGCGCCAGACGAGCCGTTCGCCCTGCAGATCGAGCTCGTGGTGGTAGATGATCAGCTCGCCGGGCGCATCGGGATTGTGGGCCAGGTGGCGTTCACTTTCCCGGAGCTCCCGCAGGGTGGTGCGACCGGCCAGGTCTTCGAGCGCGATTTCCCGGGCCCGCTTTTCGGCCAATTCGGGCGACAGGCTGGTAATTTCCGGGCTGGGAAAAGCCCGGCCGTTGAGCCATTCCACCCGGCCGTCGCGGGCGTGCAGGAGCACTTCCCCTCCGTAAACGGGCACCCCCTGGTGCATCTGCCGAAAGCGAAAATGGGTCATGCCCAATTCGTCTTCGGTAACCCGCATTAGTTCGAATGCTTCATTGGCTTGCTTGATGCCTAAGAGCGGTGCTGCCTCATTGAGGAAACGACCGGCCTGTTCGGTTAAAGACTTGCCGGCGTCTTTTTCCGGCAGACGGCCTTCCAGCACGATCGGCATGCCCTGTTTGGAGCGCGCCTTTACTTTAAAGTTAGTAGACGCTTGGGCAGCGTTTAGGTAAGTGGGGGAAAGGAATTGAAAGGCCGCGCGCTCGGGCAACTTACGGGCAGCGCGGGGCACCCCTGCCGACAAGTCAATGGCGGGGCGAAAATTCTCGATTTGAAAACCCGAGGGCGTTATCTGCTTAGGTGGTTGAGGCTTGTTCGGAATTTGCCCAGCCAGTGAACAGCCGAACACCATACAGAGCAGAAAGAGTAGATTATTTTTCATTGGTCAGACTTTTTTGAGTTTTTATGGAATGGTTTGAATGAGTTTTTGGTAAAAATCGAGCACATCGGTGCGGGAGGGTTGATCATTATCGTTCCAGGTCAATCGGTGTTGCAGACTATCCGTACGCATTTCGAGGAAGTAACTCATGTTGCCGGGTTGGTGAAAGCGGCGTTCTCCGAGCCGGAGGTCTTCCGCTTCCGACCATAACCGGCGGGCTTGCCGGCGCTTCAGCTCGGGTAAAGATTCGAGGCTGTCGGTCAGACTGTGATGGCGAAATAATTGTCCGTTTTCCAGTAGAATATAGGTTGTGTAAACACCGGTAATGCCGCCGCCGCTGCCGAAACGCAGCTGTTGCGCGGGTAAGTTATCGGCCGAAAACTCGGGAGATTTGCAATAGCTGAATAGCAATAGGAGCAAAAAGCATGGCAATCGCCTTAAAGTGATTGTTTTCATACGGTATTTAGATTTTCTAGAGCTCAGAGCTGGTTCGGGTCCGCATCTTCATTATAGTCTATCCACCCAAAATGTGTTGATGCGAACTTTGCGGACTATAGATTATTGCAGCGAATGCGAAAAGGTCATCGGAAAATAAGGGGGTTTTTTTTAATTTTTTTTGGCTGAACCCATTGCGGGTTTAGTAGTTGGCCTCCAAATTGCAATTTTTTGATTATAC
>CAYWHT010000205.1:0-3300 GCA_964458135.1 uncultured Saprospiraceae bacterium
TAAAGGAGGTCAGAAAATTCTCGTCTTCAAAATTAAGCGTTATATTTACATTTATTAAATAAGCGTAAAAATTACACTTAAGGTTTATTCGTTTCATTCATTGCTTTGGGAGGCAAGGTTTTCGGATATTTAAGGCCTTGCCTTCTTGTTTTTTCTGTTAAGTTTGTAGTCTTAGCGGGTGTCAACCTGAAGCCAGAGATCGCGAAACAAAACCACATGGAAAAACCAACCAACCGACGCTCGGAGCAATATTCGATTGCCGTGCAATCTCCGGGCCGGATCAATATCATCGGCGAACATACGGACTACAACGATGGATACGTACTCCCGGCCGCTATTGACAAAAAGACCGTAACCCGCCTCCGCCGGAATGGCTCCGATTCGCACTGTTACTTAAAGGCTTCCAATCTGGGAGAAACCTTCTCCTTTGATCTCCGCCGGATGGACCGCCAACCGGAAGGCTGGCAAAATTATTTGCTGGGAGTGGTCGATGAGTTGCAGCAACTTGGATGTACGCTACGTGGTTTTGATTGCGAATTCTACGGCGAAGTACCCATCGGCGGTGGAATGAGTTCCTCGGCGGCATTAGAATGCAGTTTCATTTATGGTTTAAATGAACTGTTTGAGCTGGGAATGGATACCTTCCAAATGATCAAAACGGCCCAGAAGGCGGAGAACAACTTCGTCGGCATGAAATGTGGCATCATGGATCAATTCGCCAGTATGATGGGCCGTAAAGACCACGTTATCTTACTGGATTGCCGGTCGTTGGAATATCAGTATTTTCCTCTCCAAATGGACGGTTACCAAATTCTTTTGCTCAACACCAACGTTTCCCATTCGCTGGCTTCTTCCGAATACAATACCCGGCGCTACGAATGCGAAGAAGGAGTGGCCCACCTGCAAAAGGCATTTCCCGAAATAACCAGTTTGCGGGATGCCCGATACGACCAATTGCAGCAATGCCGCAGTGCGATGCCCGAAACCGTTTTCCGGCGTTGCCACCATGTCGTCACCGAAATCAATCGGGTGCTGGAGGCTACCGAAGCCTTGCAAAGGGGGAAGCTAGCCTATCTGGGCGAGCTGATGTACCAATCGCACGACAGCTTGCAAAACCAATACGAAGTGAGCTGCCCCGAACTCGATTTTCTGGTCGACCGAACCCGGGAAAAAAATTTTATTCTGGGCGCCCGTATGATGGGAGGTGGTTTTGGCGGTTGTACGATTAATATTATCGAAAAATCGATGCGGGGGCCATTTGTTGAAGAGGTATCCCGTCAATATTTCAATCACTTTGGTATCGATCTGACGCCTTTCACGATATTTATCGAAGACGGAACCAAACCCGTAGAGACATCCTAGCGCGTTCCGGAAGGATCGTCAGGGCAAGGTTTGAGCACGATCTTCCGGAGTATTAAACGAACAAGGCCTTATGAATTTCGGAACGATTGACATCCTCGTATTTATCGCCTACGGCGTGATTATCGTCGGCATCGCCTATTGGGTAACCCGCAAGGGGGAGAAGACCTCGGAAGACTATTTTCTGGCCGGCAAGTCCCTTCCTTGGTGGGCCATCGGCGCCTCCCTGATTGCCGCCAATATTTCCGCGGAGCAGTTTATCGGCATGTCCGGGTCGGGTTTCGCCATTGGATTGGCCATTGCTTCCTACGAATGGATGGCCGCCCTGACACTGATCATTGTCGGTAAATTCTTTCTTCCGATCTTCCTGGATAAGGGGCTGTACACCATTCCGGAATTTATTCAGACCCGCTACAGCGAGCGGCTCAAGACCATTCTGGCCATTTTCTGGATTGCGCTCTTCGTCTTTGTCAATCTCACTTCGGTGCTTTACCTGGGCGCTACGGCGCTCGACACCATTATCGGCAACGGCAGCGGCTCCATCCTGTTGCCCTGCATCGTCGGGCTGGCGCTTTTTGCCGCGCTTTACTCGCTTTGGGGAGGCCTGGCGGCGGTGGCCTGGACCGATGTGATCCAGGTGGTGCTGTTGATCGCGGGCGGCTTGATTACGACCTTTATCGCGCTTTCCCACGTATCACCCGATGGGGGTATATTTTCCGGTTTCCAGGTGATTTACGAACAGGCGCCCAAAAAATTTTCCATGATCCTGGAGAAGGGAGAGATCATTACGCCCAACGGCAAAGACGCCTATTTCGACCTCCCCGGCTTGGCTGTCCTCATCGGCGGATTGTGGGTGGCCAACCTGTATTACTGGGGTTTTAACCAGTACATTATCCAGCGTACCCTGGCGGCCAAATCGTTAAAGGAATCCCAGCGGGGTATTGTTTTCGCCGCGTTTTTGAAGCTATTGATTCCGTTGATCGTCGTGGTGCCGGGCATCGTGGCTTACGTTCTGAACTCCGGTCCCGACGGGGTAGTGGATGCGGCTTCGGTAGATCCCTCTTTTGTCGGCGAGGAAGGCAATATCATCAATGACAATGCCTTCCCCTGGCTGATCAGCAATTTTATTCCGGTGGGCTTAAAAGGCCTGGTCCTCGCGGCGCTCTCGGCGGCCATCGTTTCCTCCCTGGCTTCCATGCTCAACTCCACGGCCACCATCTTCACCATGGATATTTACAAACCCTATTTTAAACGGGGCGCCAGCGAGCGCCAACTCGTTACGGTCGGCCGAATTTCCGCCGCTACCGCTCTGTTGATCGGAGGGCTCCTGGCGCCGCAGCTCAGCAACCTCGGGCAGGTCTTTCAGTATATTCAGGAATATACCGGCGTAGTGAGCCCGGGCATCCTGGCCGTATTTATTCTGGGCCTGTTCTGGAAAAAGACCACCAACCGCGGGGCCGTCGTGGGCGTACTGGCTTCCATCATTATCGCGCTTTACTTCAAGGTAGGCCCGAATGAATGGATCGATCATCCGTTTTTCATGACCCTGCCTTTCCTGGATCAGATGCTCTGGACCTGGTTGGCAACCATGCTTATCATTGCGGTAGTGAGCTATCGGGAAAATAAAGGCGCGGATCACGAAAAGGGGATCCCCTTAACCCGACAGTTATTCCAAACCGGCCGCGTCTTTAATATCAGTGCTGCGGTGGTCATCTTGATATTGATTTTGCTCTACACGGTCTTCTGGTAAAGATTATACTAATTTAAGAATAACATGAGGCAGGGTGGATCTTGTAAATACTTGATAATCAATATAATACTATCCTGGCCATCCGTTAAGTCCCGTTAACCTTGATATTAGATAATGTTTTGGCTATTCCAACAAGGACACTGTGTAATAAGTTCTTTGATGTTTTGGGAGGGGTATTTTGGCGAAAGGCA
>CAYWHT010000205.1:3310-7306 GCA_964458135.1 uncultured Saprospiraceae bacterium
GGTGCAGCGCAACTATATACGTTGAAAAACGCCAATGGGGTGGAGGTGCAAATCACCAACTACGGCGGCATTATCACCTCCGTGACGGTACCCGACCGGGAAGGCAATTTTGCGGATGTCGTCCTGGGGTTTGACAGCCTCTCCAAATACCAGGCCGAACATCCCTACTTTGGCGCCATCATCGGTCGCTATGGTAACCGCATTGCCGAAGGGCAATTCACCATCGACGGAAACACCTACAATTTACCCCAAAATGACGGCCCCAATACCCTGCACGGCGGAGAAAAAGGATTCGACAAACGCCTTTGGCAAGCCGAAGAAGTCCGGCTAGACCAGGCGGCGGGGCTCGACCTCACCCGGGTAAGTGAGGACGGAGAACAAGGGTTTCCCGGAAACCTGAATGTCAAAGTGCGCTATCTGTTGAATAATGACAATGAGATCGTTATCCAGTACGAAGCTACGACCGATCAGCCGACCGTCTGCAACCTCACCAACCATAGCTATTTTAATTTAAAGGGCGCGGGCAACGGGGATATCCTCAACCACGAATTGATGATCAATGCCGATCGCTTTACACCCGTCAATGCCAACCTCATCCCCACGGGAGCGTTACGGCCGGTGGAAGGCAGCCCGTTCGACTTCCGCAATCCGACCCCCATCGGTGAACGCATCGACGCCGACAACCAACAACTGAAATACGCCGGCGGCTACGACCACAACTTTGTACTACAGCGCGGGGAAGAAGGCATGATGTTGGCGGCCAGTGTGTTGGAACCTAATTCCGGGCGCTTCCTGGAGGTACTGACTACGGAGCCGGGCCTTCAGTTCTATTCCGGCAACTTCCTTGACGGCAGCAATGTAGGCAAGGGGGGCAAAGTCTACGAATTTCGCAACGGCTTCTGTCTCGAAACCCAACACTTCCCGGATTCTCCCAACCAGGAGGATTTTCCTTCCACCCTGCTGCGTCCGGGCGAGGTCTACAACACCCAAACCATTTACCGCTTTTCGGTGAAGTAAGAAGGATGAGGCTCAGATCGAGCCTCACTCCAAGGGCCAGGGACGCACCCCACTGCGTTCCGCCCATTCGGCGTAGGCGGCTTTAAATGCCGTTACCTTTTCCGGATACTCATCTATGAGGTCGTTCAACTCCGTAGGGTCTTCCGCCAGGTTGTAGAATTCCCATTCCTGACCGCTTTCCGCTACCAGTTTCCAGTCGCCCTGCCGAACGGCGCGATTGCCCATGTGCTCCCAGAAGAGATACTCGTGGGGTTCTCGATCGCCGTTTTGGAGGTAGGGAAGCAGGCTGCGGCCTTCCATGGCGGTGATGGCGTTGCCGGAATAGTCTGCGGGATATTCCGCACCGGCTACCTCTACCAGGGTGGTCATGATATCCACCAGGTGACCGCTATTGCGGTTAAAGCCGCCCGCGTTTTTAATTTTTCCCGGCCAATGAGCAATTAGCGGGGTGGCGATACCGCCCTCGTGGGTCCACTTTTTGTATTTGCGGAAGGGGACGTTGCTCACGTTGGCCCAGGCCAGCCCCTGGCTGGAAGAGCGGGCGCTTTCTTCCTTCCAATCCGGATAGTTGGCTACCGTATTTTCTTTCCATTTATAGCCGTAAAAGCTATCCTCGGGTTCGGCGGAACAACCGTTGTCGGAGAGGAATAGGATGAGCGTGTTTTCGTACTCCCCAATCGATTTGAGGTGCTCGACTACCCGGCCGATATTCTGATCCATGCGGTCGATCTGTGCAGCGTAGATGGCCCGGCGAAAATCGAGATCCTCGCGCTCGGCCTGCGAGAGCGAATCCCAATCCGGCAAATCGACGGGTGAAAGCCGGGCTGCTTGCTTGAGAATCCCCATTTCTTTCATGCGCGAAAATTTTTCCTGTCTCAATGCTTCCCAGCCATCCATATATTGCCCCCGGTACTGCTCGATATCTTCGTCGGGCGCCTCCAACGGCCAGTGCGGGGCATTGTAGGCCAGGTACATGAAAAAGGGGCGGTCGTCTTCCGGTTCGGCGACTTCCTCATCGAGGAAATGCAGGGCGTAATCCGTGAAGACGTCGGTGGTGTACCAATCCTGGTCGGGCCGGAGTTGGTTGACCGGATCACTCTTATCGGGAATGTGTAGCTCGCCATCCAGATAGACGTCACAGCCTTCGAGTACCTTATAGTAGCTGTCAACGTGAATGTGGATACCGTAAAAGCGTTCAAATCCGCGGTCGGTCGGCCATTGGCCTTCCCGGTGCCCTACGTGCCACTTCCCCGACATCATGGTTTTGTAGCCGGCCTGCTGTAATACCTCCGCCAGGGTAACCGATTGCCGGTTCAAAAAACCGCGGTAGCCGCCACCCCGGTCGGGGCCGTACACCATTAAACCGACCCCGGCCTGGTGGGGGTATAAGCCCGTCAATAGGCTGGCCCGGGTGGGGCAACACCGGGCCGCATTGTAAAAGTTGGTGAAGCGTAGACCACCCTGCGCCAATTGGTCGAGGGCGGGAGTTTGTATTTCCCCTCCGTAACAGCCGATATCGGAATATCCCATATCGTCGGCCAGGATCAGCAGGATGTTCGGGCGTTGATCCCCGCCGCCCGCCGGTTCCGAATCGCAGGCGGTGAGGAGGAGAAAGGGTAGGAGGAGGAGTGGTAGGTTTTTCATGTTGTTTTTTTTTGATAGTGAATGGCGCCCGTACTCGTTCCTCGGCCGGGCTAAAATAGTGCTTGCCTGCCGGCAGGCGGGCACTATTCACCATAAGATCTACTCCCGAATATTCACGGTTGGAAACTGCGCAATCCGAAGGGCGGTGCATCCGTAGGGGATGAGCGTGATTGTTTCATTGGTGCATTCTTCGGAAGTCATGCGTACCCTTATCGGAGTCTTTCCGGCCGAATGGTTGTAGAGTTGCCACCCGGGTAGCCGGCAACCCTTTAATTTAATAGCCGCCGGTGCATTTTCCTGGTTCCAGGGGTTAGCGGCTACCGATTCAGCAAACATGAGCTGGTAATTACCCGGATCTTCAAATGTTTGCCGGGGAATACCGTAGTTCCAGGGGCTTTGGGGGGTGACTTCGTAAAAGGTATGTTCCCATTCCTTCGTTTTTACCTCCTTCCAGTCTTCCTCGATTTGGAGGGCGTATACCAGAGGTCCCCGCTCGATACCCATAGCATTTTCGCTCCAGGAGCTGGTGCTGATTTGCATCGGCAGGATGAGTTCCACCTCATCACCGTTTTCCCATTCCCGGTTAATGACCAGGATGCCCTTTTCGGGTTCGCCTTCCCAATTTTCACCGTTAATACGTACGCTGGGATTTTCACACCATCCCGGGACCCTCAAATGCAGGGGAAAGCGAACATTTTCTTCGGCTTCGAAACGGAAGTCGATCCGGTCGTTAAAGGGATAGTCCGTCGTCTCGGTGAACCGGACGGTCGTACCGTCGGCTACTTTTGCTTCTACTTCAGAAGCGCCGTAAATCAGCGCCGCCAGCCCGTTGTCCCGGGTGGCGTACCACAGGTTTTGGACGAATTTGGGCCATCCCTGATGCATATTGGTCGTGCAACAGGGGTAGCCGGTCAGCACCCCATACGCAATACGGGCGTGGTCGTCATTGATAAAATTGCGTTTCACATCGGTGATCAACACCTGGTTGACCTGTTGAAAATACTGCTTGCGGGTATAAGCGTCATCGTGCTGGGTAGGCAATACATTGTAGGCCACTTTTTCCAGATAATCGGCATAGTAAGGGTCACCGGTGATCGGCAGCACGCTTTCAAAAGAGAACATCATTTCGATGGCGGAGCACAGTTCGGAGCCCTGGGTGGGATCATTGCCGTGCAGGCCTTCATCGCCACCGTACATCCCATTGACAAAACCGTGGACGTCTTTTAGGGATTGCAACCCGGATTTTACGGCCTCGGGATACTTTTGCTCGGGATGCTGCTGGTAATAGATGAGGGGGGCTTTCAATCCCTGCGCGACGTTGACGCAGTGCAAGCG
>CAYWHT010000206.1:0-7297 GCA_964458135.1 uncultured Saprospiraceae bacterium
ATTACTATGAGTTGTAGCAAATATTCATGGCGTTTTGGCTATGCCTTTGTCCTCCACTCCTCAACTCCTCCCCTCCTCAACTCCTCAACTCCTCCACTTTCCAAACCGGCCCACAAATCCCCTCAATCCGCGCCAACTGTTCCGCCCCAAAATAGTCCGTCCAATCCGTGCGCGGGATGCCCGGTGGTTGGAAGGGGAAGGCTAACCAGGGCGTGATATCCCGTCGGACTGGTAAATACAAGCGATCCGCCAGATCGTGGATGACTTGGCTCTTATTCCGGCAAAAGGCCTCGTAGTGCACCAGCTCCATCTCCCGGCGGTAACGCCAATAGGTTTCCGCCGCCAGGCGCCAGCGCCAGGCCAGGGAGAGCGGTGGCTCCGGGTTCGGCAAACCCAACCAGCCACCATCCAGCACCCCTCGCCATTCCGGGGAACTGACCCAATTGTGGATACACCCCCGGCCCATCTGCCCCGGCAGATGCAGGCGGTCTAGCACGCTGCGGATGTTGGCCCTAGGCTCCCGCAGGACGAATACCTTCGGTGAGTGAGGATAACACCGCCGCAGTTGCTCATAAAAGAGGATGAGGTTGCATTCCTTGATCAGCTCCCGCGCACATTGCCGCCCCGCTCGCCAGCGCAGAGCCCACCGCAACGAGCACGACCCGGCCTGCAGCCGCTCCAGCAATCCCTGCCGGAAATCGGGAAAATCAATGGCGTAAGATTTGCCGGTAGCTATTCCCAATAAGGCGGTAATCGCCGAGGTTCCCGATTTCTGGAAGCCCAGCACCAATACCGGCGAGGGGTGAAGCCGGCAGCATCCGTGCCGGAAGGAGCGGTAGCCTGTTCGCAGCGATGCCCGGAAAATATTCGGATCAAATACTTTGGTGTTCATGCTTTGATTTTTTGTGGTTAAAAAATTCTTGGATGCCGGCAATGACCTGGTCCTGCTGCCGCAACGACAATTCGGGATAAAGTGGCAGGCGCAATAGCCGCTCACTTTCCCGGCTCGTATGCCGGTCTGCTCCGCAAAATTGGCCGTAGCGCCGGCCGGCGGGGCTCAGGTGCAGCGGTTGGTAGTGAAAAGCGGCGCCCACTCGATGCCGCGCCCACAGATATCCGGCCAACCGCTCCCGCTCCCGGCGATGGCGGCAGCGGATAAAGAACAAGTGACCGTTAGGGCTGCAAGCTGGCGGTACGCGGGGCAAGTGTAATTGCTGCGCCAACGCCAAAGACCGCAGATGACGATAGTAGTACCACCAGCAGTAACGCCGAGCTTCGTTAACTTCCTCCGTCGATCCCAATTGCGCGCTTAGCCAGGCGGCATGCAGCGCGCTCATCAAGTAGTTGGACCCCAGATGAGCCGGCGCCTCCCACCGGCGGAAGCGATGCTGATCCGCGCCTTTTTCCCAGATGAGGCGCGCCCTCTCCAATAAACCGGGGCGGTTGAGCAGCAAGGCCCCACCCTCTCCGCAATGGATATTTTTGGTGCGGTGAAAACTCAGGATGCCCAGGTCCCCCATCGTGCCCAGCCCTTCGCCCCGGTAAGCCGCCCCGATGCCGTGGGCCGCGTCCTCCACCAAGTAAAGGCCATGCTCCCGGGCCATGACGCCGATGGTTTTCATATCGCAGGCTACGCCCCCGTAGTGCATGACCACCACCGCCCGGCTACGAGCCGTAATCGCCCGGCGAATGGCGGCCGGATCGATATTCATCGTGCCGGGAAGCAGGTCGACAAAGCGGAGGCGGGCGCCGCGCAAAGCAAAAGCAGCAGCGGCGGCCGGAAAAGTAAAAGAAGGAAGAATCACCTCGTCTCCCACCCGGATATCCAATACCAGGGCAGCCATCTCCAGCGCCAGGGTCCCGGAGGGCGTCAGCATCACGTGCCGGGCGCCCTGTATTTTGCGCAGCGCCTCGCTGCAGCTTTCGTGCAAGGGCCCCGGCGAGGCCAAAGACCCATCCCGGAAAAAAGCGCCAAGTGCGGATTCCTCCCGACCCGAAACGTAGGGGCGGTGGAAAGGAATCGGTTCCCGTATAATGGTCGTTGGTCCTTTCATCGCAAAATGACGAGTTTACCTAGTTTCCGATGAAAAAAGCGGTCCAGGGTGGTCGGGCGATGGGCGATGCCCCCTTCCTGCGCTTCGTCCGTCGAGAGTTGATAAAAATAAACCCCGTTTGCCAGCGGATCCCCATAAGCATCCGTGCCGTCCCAGAAGCCTTCGGTAAGGTGGCGACCGACGCGGAGCGGCCCCAAATCCGTCAGGCCAAGTTCCCGCACCAGCCGGCCGCTGAGGGTGAAAATCCGGATGCGATAGCGCCGCAGCGGTTCCGCCCCGGTCAGCTCGTAGGCAAAGCGCGTACGCCGGGAAAAGGGATTGGGATAATTGACCAGGTTGGAGATGCGCCGCTCCGGAACCACCCGGAATTCGATTTCGTAGGCCTGCTTGCCGGCTAAATTGCCAGCCGGGTCGCGCGCCCGCACCCGCAAGCGATAGGCGCCTTCCCGCTCCAATGCCGGCTCGTAATAAACCGATAAGCGGTTATCGCCTTCCCGTTCGGCGGGCGCCCACCGCAGGTCGCGGGCATAAGTCAGGCGGCGGTACGACCGGCTATCGGGCGTACGCAACTCGAGATCCACCCAATGCGTATCCCGTAAGCGAGGATAGGGATGCGCTTCTTCGAGGCGAACCGCGATCCGGGGCTGCGCACTGACGAGGCTGCCGTGAGCAATCCGCTCTCCGTCGAAGGTGACGTCCAGCAAAGGGGGCTGCCGGTCTGGGCGCAGGTAAAAGGCGTAACTACCCCGGTTGTTGGCCCGGGTATACTCCTGCACTTCTGCGGCAGGGTTTAGGGTGACCTCCAGGCGGAGATCACCTTGCCGGTGCGCCGTCGAAAGATGAAGGGTGTCGAGCTCAACGGCGCCGGGCGCTAAGGGATCAAGCCGGTGGATCGTGTCTCGCATCCCGCCCCCTTCAAATTGCCAGCGGTAACGCAAAGTTGACCCCTGCGCGGGACTTTCTCCGCCGTTCCGGACCGCCAATGCCAGCCGCAAGGGTTGACCCGAGGCCAGGGTGTCGCCGCCGCTTTGCCAGTGGTATTCCGGATCCAGCATGAGGTCCGGCAATCCCCGATAGTAAACCGACCAATGCCCGGGCAGCCTCAGCGTACGCCCTAAGCTATCTTCGGTATGGTAGCGCAGGCGTAGATAGGGATAGCGGCCGGCGTCAATCGGGCTGAGCGGTTGAGTTCCGGGGCGTATATTCTGCAGCAAAACCGTGCTATCGCCCGCGGAGTCGATGCCCAGCAATGTCAGCCGGTCGGCATCCCCTCCATCGCTCGGGCCGGATCGCCAGGAAAGGCGCTCCCATTTCCGGGCGGGCCCCAGACGGGGCGACCACATGCGGGCTTGGTATCGCCGCCCCCGCAGGGTCCAGAATCCGGTAAGCCGCTGCTCGTGGGCGCCGAGTTGCTCGCTGAGCGAAAAGCCGCTATCTCCTTTCCGGAAAAAACAATAATACGGGCGGGGTAATTGACGCTCCGCCAGGGCCCGGATCTTCCGGGCGCCCTGCGCTTCTAGCCATCCCACCAGGTCGGTACCTAATACAAGCGAATCTTTGCTCCATTCCGCACCACCCAGGTCTTTTTCGCCCCGAAAAACCGAGAATAGCAATACGTAATGCCCCTGGGGAATAGTGTCGCGTAGGAAACGGACTAAGGATTGGCGAGTGCCGGCATGATGCGTGGAAAAGGGAAAGGCCGCAAAATCGATCAGCACGTTGTGGGGGCGATCTCCGAGTTGGCTGCCGTAGCGACCTCCCAGGGAGTTCCACCAGGGTTGTTTGCTCACCCCATCGAATACCGCCACGTAAAACCCGGCGCTTACCCGGCCGGCGCCATTCCAGTACCGGCTGGGATTATTATTGACGGCTACTTCGGGCCGCGCGATATCGGGATAGCGGCCGGTGGTCACCCGGACATCGGTGTAGGTAGGGGCAAAGGAAGGTTGGCCCCCTGTATCTATGCTTATTCCTTCGAGGGAATTCGCAGCGTACTGCGCCGGTTCGCTTTGCGACCAATCGGCCGCTGCGGCGCGCAGTACCCGGAAGCGCCCTTGCCGCCAGCGCTCCCGTTCCGCCATGCGCACTCGCCAATAATACAGGCCCGGGCTTAACGGCGCGGGCGGTTGCCACCGAATGACGCCCCCGCGCGCACGAACTTCGCCTTCCAGCAGGGCCGGACTGTCGAAAGCCGGGCTGCGATCCAATTGAAAATGGTAATGGCGCCGCGGCGCCAACGCGTTGGAAGCAAAAGCCGAAAGGATGGGTAGGGAATCCCGGATCCGGGCATCCGGCTTCGGGTGTTGCAAGTACAAGCGTTCATCGTAGACAAAGAAAGTCAGAGAGGCGGAGGGACCGCCATTGTTGGCTTCGGCCTGCGGCGCCGGCCTTTCCGCAATTTCATTCTGCGGATCGATGCGGATCTGCAACTGGTTGTTTCCCGCAGCGGATTGACCGCCCAGGGGTAAGCATAATCGATAGTCCCGGGCGCGGGTGGGCGCCGGTCCCAACAGGGTGTCGAAGACTTCCTGCTTCCCAGAAGGAAAAGTACGCCGGATTTCCAGGCGCAGGGGTTGCGCGCTGCGCCGGCCGAGGTTAAAAACCCGTAGCGACAGGCGTATGCTATCCTGATCGGTACTAATTAAGGTGGGATGGAGCCGTAGCGAAGGGGCGTCCAAAGCGAAATCCGGTCCCGGGGAGACCGGCAATTGCAGCCCCGGATCCCCGTTGAGGGTAAGCTGTTGACGGAGTATGTGATCGCCAATCGAGGGCTGGGGCGCAAAAGCCTGCAAGGCCTCCTGGACAAGCGTGCCGAGGTCGGCTCCCGGAACCGATTCCCCCCAGCGCCGGTAAAAGACCTCCAGAAAGTTGCCCAGGGAACGGATGTACCCCAAACCACTCGAAGCCATAAAAGCTACCGCCCCACCCGCGGGCGCAAAAGTGTAAGCCTCACTAACGGTATGCAGATCGGCATGGATTTGTCCGGCCCGGCAGCCTAGCGCGATAAATACCGGGTAGCGCCCCCGGTTGTCAAAGGCTGCGGGATCGTTGATGCTGTAATCAAAGGTGTTGGCGCTGGAATGACCGAAGAAAGTGATTAGGGATACGCCTCCTTCGATGAGGGATCGCAATTGCCGGGTAGGCGATTGCTCTACGGCGGTGGTCGTGGAGCTTTTGTAGAAGCGATGGGCGACAACGCCAACATCCGAATGCTCCAGTTGGTCGGCCGCGCGATCCAGGTAGTCGGCAATCACCTGCTGTTCCGGGTAGCTTTGGCCGCCCGACAGGTGAATGAGGCGCTTGACCCAGGCCCGGGCATCGATGGTGGACGGGCTGGAGTTGAAAGACTCGTAGGCGGTAACTTTTTGCAGATAAGCATCCAATTGCCCGGCTTTCGTTACGGGCAAGCGGCCCACGGCCAGCGGCGGCCCGTAATCCGCGCCGCCGTTGATGAGGAGATGATCCGAGCCGGGAAGACCAAAAGTAGGTAGGTGGAAGCCCGCAGGAACCTTCCGGCGCAACCTGGTGAACTCGCGGCCTTTTCCGACAATAAATACAAAACCCAAGCCCGGCCAGAATTGGCGCGCCTGCTCCACAAAATGACGGACGGCCAAGGGGTGACGACGCAATCCGTAGGCGTATTGATCGTACAACCGCTGTACGTCCGCCACCACAACCCGATGCGCCCCCCCTGCCGCGGAGCTGCGATATTGCACGTAAGCATCCAACTCGGCAGCCAGGGCCTCGCTGAGCCGGTGGTGGGTAAGGATTAGGTAAGTGCCGTTCAGAGGGCGGAAATCCCGGAAGCGAACCGCATCCAGCCGATCTACCCGAAAGAACCCTTTAGAAGCAGTTGCCAGGAAGAGCTCGTAAGGCCGGGAGGCAGCCGGGAGTCGATAACCCTGCCCCGCCGACAGTTGGTGGAAATCCAACCGGCGGTGGGTGTGTTTTTCGTAGGCCAATTCCGGCCCGTGGTCATTCCCGTCTAGTTCAAGGACCCAGCTAGCTTGCCGGGCAGGAAATTCCAAAAGGGCGGGAAATTCCTCCAGCCTGGTCAAAGCTTGCGGGTACCGCAATTCGGCGTAAGCCAGTACGAGGCGCCCCCCGTCTTCCGGAGCAAGCTGCAGGCTTCCTTGCAGGTCCCTGTTCAATAATGCCGCAGGCAATTGCAGGCTGGTGTCAATGACCCGGGGAGCGTGAAAGGGCGGCCAGGTGAGCGCCTCCTCTCCAATAGACAGGGTGATATGGCGCCTTCCCGCGCCGGTGGCCAGCAGCCGCAGTCGCAGGAAAGCCGGAATCGAATCTTTCGCATAGGGTTTTGGAGTTTGGAAGAAGAGCTCGTGTTGCTTGCGGGCCGGCGACCCGTATCCCTCGCCGTAATCAAAGGTAGACGTTATGGCCTTGCCCGTCTCCCGCCGCGCGTAAAACTGGTCGGCAAACGCCTTAGCCCGGATGCGCCGCCCCCATTGTTGCGGTTCCGACGGGCTCGCCGGCGCTGCCTTGGCGTTGCGAACCCGCAAACCTTGCGCGCCTGCGGGATCAACGGTCAGAAAATAGATAGCGGTATCCGTAATCAGGCTGACAAAAGGATTGAGCGGCGCCTCCGGGTCGGAATAAAGCCCCCGGTCGAATGCGCCGCGGTTTCGTTGGCCGTAAAACTCCAGGAAGCCACCGGGAGCAAGCGGAGTCCTGCCGGAAGACACGTACAGGGGCGCCTCTTCTCCGAACGCATAAAGGCGATACCGGTTCCCGGCCACGGAAGCAGGGCGCAGCCCCGCAGCTTGCAACAATTCGTAAGATATCCGGTAGATGCCGTCTTCCGCCACCGCGATACGGTAGTAGGTTTGTTGGTAATTGATCCAACGGTCGGGCGGAAGGGAATCCATATCCGGAGCCGGTCGCGCCGCGAGCAATAGCGGACACCCGGCAATGAGTAGCCATACGCACTGACGTACCATACCATCAAGCCGATTGGCAGGGAAGGCCTAGTGCTTCGGGCACTAGCGAACGTTTGTCTCTCCTAAGTGGAAGCGGTGGTGGGAAAAACAACAGGGATCAGGGAGTGGCAGTTGATTTAAAGCGGTTAGGATTTCAATTTATGAAAAAAATGGTTGCCATGCAGGGGTGGGAGTTTTTTTTTTGAATGGCGCCTGCCTGTCCTCCGGGAGGCTACGAGTTACACACCTCTTTTTTAGGCAGCCTGAAGGGCTGCCATAACTAAGCCCTGGGCATCGCCCAGGGTG
>CAYWHT010000207.1:0-7287 GCA_964458135.1 uncultured Saprospiraceae bacterium
GCTCTGATATCTACGATGGCGCCGGCGATGGCCGCGGCGGCGGCCGTTACCGGGCTGGCCAAAATGGTGCGGGCGCCGGGCCCTTGCCGGCCTTCAAAATTGCGGTTGGAAGTTGAGACGCAATATTCACCGGCGGGCACCTTGTCTTCGTTCATGCCGAGGCAGGCGGAACAACCGGGTTCGCGAAAGTCGAAGCCGGCCGCCAGAAAAATATCGATCAATCCTTCTTCGCGGGCTTGCCGTTCGACTTGTTTGGAGCCGGGAACGATCATGGCGTTTACGTGGGGGGCTTTTTGCCGCCCGCGCACATAGTCGGCCACCATGCGTAAATCTTCAATGCGGGAATTGGTGCAGCTACCGATAAATACGTAGTCGATGCGCTTGCCGAGTAAGGATTCCCCCGCTTCCAGCCCCATGTATTGTAGCGACTTGCGAAAGCTATTGCCCTGGCCTGTCCCCTCCGTCTGGGGAATGGCCTGGTCGACGCGTATCCCCATGCCCGGATTGGTGCCGTAAGTAACCATGGGGCCAATATCTTCCGCCCGGAATGCGTATTCCTGATCGAATTCCGCGTCGAGATCGGAAGGCAAGCTGCGCCAGTGAGCTACGGCTTCTTCAAAAGCTTTACCCTTTGGCGCGTACCGCCGGCCTTCCAGGTATGCAAAGGTCGTTTCATCGGGGGCGATAAGCCCGCCGCGGGCGCCCATTTCGATACTCATATTGCAAATCGTCATTCGGGCTTCCATGGAGAGGCTGCGGATGGCCGATCCGGCGTATTCGACAAAATGGCCGGCGCCTCCGGCAGTACCCAGCTGCGAGATGATGTAAAGGATGATATCCTTAGCCTGTACCCCGCGCGATAATTGGCCATCGATGGTGATCCGCATGCGTTTGGGTTTGTATTGCAGCAGGCACTGAGTGGAGAGCACTTGCTCGACTTGGGTGGTGCCGATACCAAAAGCAATACAACCGAAGGCGCCGTGCGTGGAGGTATGGCTATCGCCGCAGACGATGGTGTAGCCCGGGCGCGTGATGCCTAATTCCGGGCCGATCACGTGAACAATTCCCTGGAAAGGGTGCCCCAGGCCGAAGAGCTCCAGCCCGAAATCTTCGCAATTCTGGGTCAGTTTGTCGACCTGGAAGCGGGAGCGTTCTTCCCGGATGGGCAGGTGCTGGTCTTTGGTGGGCACGTTGTGGTCAGCTGTGGCTACCGTCTTGTCGGGCCGAAAAACCGGAATGCCCCGTTTACGCAGCCCGTCAAACGCCTGCGGGCTAGTGACTTCGTGAATAAAATGGCGGTCGATGTACAGCACATCCGTTCCGCCTTCGACGGTATGTACGGTGTGTGCATCCCATATCTTGTCAAATAGTGTCTTGCCCATTGGTGATCAGCTCTTTTGTTCGTTGTTCGCAAGGAACGCTTAATTTATCTTCCGGCGGCGGCCGTGGCGGTATTGGCGGTGATGATGCGTTCGAGATCTTCGTCGCTCACTTCCTTTTGGCCGTCCGCCAGATCGAGGAAACGCGTGTATACTTGATCCAATTGTTTTTTGGTCAGGTTGAACCCGATATTTTTGGCCCGGTAGGCGATGGCGGCGCGGCCGCTGCGGGCGGTGAGTACGATGCGGGATTGATCGATGCCCACTTCGATGGGGTCGATGATTTCGTAGGTCTCCCGCCGTTTAATGACGCCGTCCTGGTGGATGCCGGAGGAATGGGCGAAGGCGTTGGCGCCGACGATGGCTTTATTGGGTTGCACCATCATGCCCATGCGTTCGGATACGAGGCGGCTGAGGGGGTTGAGCAGGCGGGTGTTGACCCGGGTGTCAAAGCCCAGATTTTCGTGTTGACGCAGGATCATGACGGTTTCCTCCAGCGAAGTGTTGCCCGCCCGTTCGCCGATGCCGTTGACCGTGCATTCGATTTGTCCGGCGCCGTTTTGAATGGCGGCGATGCTGTTGGCGGTAGCCAGGCCGAGATCGTTGTGGCAGTGGGCGGAGATGACGGCCTTGTCGATGCCCGGCACGTTTTCTTTGAGATAGCGGATCTTGGCGCCGTATTCTTCTGGGAGGCAGTAGCCGGTGGTGTCGGGGATGTTGACTACCGTTGCGCCTTCTTTGACGACGGCCTCGATGACCCGGGCGAGGAAGGCGTTGTCGGTGCGGCCGGCGTCTTCGGCGTAGAATTCAACATCCTCGACAAAGCTTTTGGCGTAGCGTACGGCAGCACGTGCTCGTTCGATAATCTTTTCCGGGCTGCAATTCAGCTTATAACGCATGTGGGTTTCGGAGGTGCCGATGCCCGTGTGGAGGCGCGGATAACGAGCCGTTTGCAGGGCCTTGGCGGCAACCGTGATGTCTTTTTCCACGGCGCGGGTCAAACCACAGACGGTCGTATTTTTTAGTAGTTTACCCATTTCGCGCACGGAATTGAAGTCTCCGGGGCTGGAAACCGGGAATCCGCCCTCGATGATGTCTACCCCCAGGGCTTCCAGTTGTTCGGCAATTTCGAGCTTTTGCGGAGTATCCAGTTTGCAGCCCGGAACTTGTTCGCCGTCGCGTAGCGTGGTGTCAAATATGTGAATCCTCCTGTTTCCCATGAACGCTCTAGTTTTTTAGAAAAATGTATGTTTGCTGTTTCCAAATATATCTGCTACCCCAGGGCGGGAAAAACAAAAAATGATCCTAAGTCCAAGATCTTAAAATCGATATCTTGGATATAATATTTTGATTATCAGCGTGATAAAAGGAAAAGATCTACAATGCCAAAGCAAAAAACCGACTACCTCATCCAGCTGATTCGCTCCCTGAGCCGGGCCGAGAAGCGCCATTTCCGTCTTTTTGTAAGAAGGAACCAGGCTTCGGAAGATATTCTTTTTCTTCAACTGTTTGACTTTTTGGATAAGCACAAGCAGTACGATGAGGAGCTGATTTTGCGCAAGCTGCCTTCCATCAAGAAGCGTCAACTCTCCAATCTGAAAGCCCATCTTTACAAACAGTTGCTCATTAGCCTGCGGCTCCTGAACACCAATCACGTGAACGACATCCAGATCCGGGAAATGATCGACTTTGCCCGCGTGTTGTACAACAAAGGGCTCTATCGGCAAAGCCTCGACTTATTGTTCCGGGCCAAACAGCGGGTTTTGGAAGGTAAATACCACTCCCTGCATTTGGAGATCCTGGAATTCGAAAAGCATATCGAAGGGCAGTACATAACCCGTAGCTTTGAGGGAAGGGCCGATGAGTTAGCCGCAGAAACGACCCGCCTGACGACTTCGATCAACAATACCAACTTGTTTTCCAATCTCTCCTTACAGCTCTACGGTCTGTACTTAAAAGTGGGCTACGTGCGCAGCGTCAAGGATTATTATTTCATTCGGGAGTTTTTTCAGACCAATCTGCCGCGTATTGATTTCCGGGAGCTGGATTTCCTGGGGAAGATTCACTATTGCCAGGCCCACGTTTGGTATTATTTCATCACCCAGGAGTTCGCCTATTGTTACCGTTACGCACAGAAGTGGGTCGACCTTTTTCGCGACAGCCCCACCTTGCGCCATTTGCACGCTTCGCTTTATTTGAAGGGGTTGCACAATCTGCTCAACGCTCTTTTTAACGTCATGCATTATTCCAAATTTGTGGAGGTGTTGGAGGAGTTGGAAAGGTTTCCGAAAGAATTCGCCATCAAAGAGGTCAAGAATATCGAAGGGCTGTACAACCTCTACAAGTACATCCACAAAATCAAGAAGCATTTCATGGAGGGCGCCTTCCGGGAAGGCACGGCCCTTATTCCGGAACTAACGGCCATCATCAAGTCGGATAAATACAATTGGGACAGCCACCGCATTATGGTATTCTACTACCGGATTGCTTGTCTTTACTTTGGCTGCGGCGATAACGAACAAGCTATTACTTACCTCAATTTGATCATTAATCAGAAAAATCCGAATTACCGCACCGATATTCAGTGCTTTAGTCGCATTTTAAATTTGATCGCCCATTACGAGCTGGGCAACGCCCAACTCGTAGAGTACCAGGTGAAATCGGTCTATCGCTTTTTAGCGAAGATGGATGATCTGCACGCCGTGCAACGGGAAATCTTTCGTTTCTTGCGCCGCACGCCCCGCATGCAGGAAAGCCAGGTAAAGGCCGAATTTTGCAACTTGAAAGAAAAATTAACCAAATTGCAATCCGACCCTTACGAAAGGAGACCCTTTCTCTATTTGGACATCATTTCCTGGTTGGAAAGTAAAATTGACGGCAGGAGCGTACAGGAAGTGGTTCAAGAAAAATTCCGGCATGGTCTGACTTTGCGGGGGCGGGGATGGTAGTTCAGGGCGCTTGCCGCCAAGAAGGTCAACGATGCATAGCCAAAAAAGAGGATTTTTAGAAAAAATATTCAAGCCTGATGCGTCTTTGAGGATCGTCAGGCTTTTTTTAATATAAAATTAAACACTATTTTAGGCATATTTTATTAGTTTCGTTTCTGTTAAGTGCTCAGCGTAATTTTTTAGATTATACACCCCGGTTTGATCTACCCTTTCAGGCCCTTCTAACCATTGAGTACTAATTTCAATGGAGGAAAACTACTGTATCAATAACAATACTATAGTCTCATGATGACCTCAATTCTGAAATTATCGGGGAGGGATAATTTCGCATCATCCTTTCCATTTACAAAGGCTGATTATCAGCCACGGCAGTCGGACTGGGCAAGTCGGTTCATCCTCTTTCTCATCTTTATGGCTGTGGGCGGTATTTCCGCGGCCGGTCAGATTTACGTAAAAGCGGATGCTTCGGGAAATGACGACGGCACTTCCTGGGTCAACGCCTACACCAACCTACGGGTTGCGCTGGAAGAGGCGCAAGCCGGTGATGAAATCTGGGTAGCTGCGGGCACCTATTTACCGGTCGTCGGCAAAGCGGAGCGCTCGGACAGGTTTCTCATCCCCGACGAAGTTAAAGTTTACGGCGGATTTAGCGGAACTGAAACCCAGCTCGAAGAGCGGGATTGGGAAGCCAATCGCACCATTCTTAGCGGCGACATCGGGGAAGAAGTAACTCCTACCGACAACGTTTACCACGTAGTCCAGTTCCGGCGGGTTACGAATGAAACCCTACTAGACGGTTTCACCATTTCCGGCGGGCAAGCCGATGAGGGATTTCCCGATGACTCCGGCGGCGGCGTGTACAATAACGGCGCCAATGAAATGAATAGCAGCCGCCCCATCATTCGCAACTGCATCTTTGAAAACAATTTTGCCACTTTCGGCGGCGCAGTTTACAATGACGGATACGCCGGGGATGCGTACATGATCTTCGAAAACTGTACTTTTCGCAACAATGCCGGCCGGTCGGGCGGGGCGATCCTGAACGACGGGCAGTTTGAAGGGCAATCCGTTGCAGAGTTAAAGAATTGTCAGTTTGAGGACAATGCGGCCGATGTATCGGGCGGAGGGCTCTACGCCTGGTCAAACGAAGGAGAAACCCGTCTGGAAATCTCCAATTGTGTATTTCGTCGTAACCGAGCCGACCTCGGCGGGGCGATCTACATTGACGGCACGGGCCAGGGAGTCGCCGAACTGGAGATTGAAGCTTCCCTTTTCGAGCAAAATGAAGTCTCCGACCGCGCTGGAGCATTGTACATCAACGGCCAAAATGGCAATAACAGGACGGACATCGTTCACTGTGTCTTTGTCAACAACCGGGCCGACCTGGGCGGCGCCTTCTATAACAACGCCTACCTCGGCGAGGTGGACCTTAACGTGACCAATTGTACTTTCCTGGCCAACCGCGCGCGCAATGGCGGAGCCATGTACAGTAGCGGTTATCTGGGAGATTTTGACAGCCAAATCCTCAACACTATATTCTGGAATAACCGCGCCAGCAACCGGGGCGCGGACTTTTTGAATTTTGCCACCGGCTTAAGCGTGGATTATTCCCTGATTCAGGGAGCGGATTGCGATTCCGCAGCTGCTAATAGCGCCCGCGGGGAATTTATTTGCGGCGACAGCCTGGTTTTCAATATGGACCCGCTATTTGTGGACACCATGGATGTGGATGGCGCGGATGATCTATTCGGCACCCGGGATGACGGTCTGCGCTTGCAGGATAACTCTCCGGCGCAAGATCGCGGTCTCAACGATGTGGCGCCCGCCCGCGATCTGGTCGGCTTCAACCGTCCTTTCGATGGAGATGGCGACGGTGCGCAACGGGCCGATTTGGGCCCCTACGAGCGTTTCGATTGCACCGATGCGGATATTCCAGATTTGGCGGGAGACGACCAGCTCTGCACGGGCGCACCGGCTACCATTTCCATCATCGGTGGTGAACTCAACGGCGCCGACCAATGGGTTTGGTACCAGGACGGATGCGGTGTGGAGCGGATAGGCGCCGGCACTTCGATTCAGGTGCTGCCCGAGCGAACGACCACCTACTACGTCCGGGGGGAAGGTGGATGCGTGGTTCCGGGTAGTTGCCAAAGTTTCGTGGTGCGCGTAGGCGACAACGACGCGCCTACCTTCACCTGTTCGACCGATGAGCGGACCAGAACGGCCGACCCGGCCAATTGTACTTACCAAATCAGCGGCAACGAGCTCGATCCTTCCGATGTCGTCGATAATTGTTCCGTCGCTTCTCTGACCTACGAAATCTTCGGCGCCACCACTGGCTCCGGTGAAAATACCCTGGATGGCGTAAGCTTAAATGCCGGCACCACCCTGGTGCGCTGGTGCGCTTCTGACTTGCGGGGCAATACCAGTTGCTGTGAGTTCCTGGTAACCGTGGAAGACGAAACCGGGGCTTGTCCTTTCGGCGAAGGAGATATCCGGGGAAAAATGCTGACCGAAAACAATTTGGCCATCTCCGAAGTAGAAGTCACGCTTGAAGGCGAGATCAGTAGCATCGATTTGACCGATGAAAGCGGCGATTACCGCTTTGATCGCCTGCCGGAAGGCTTTGAATACACCATTCGGCCAGTTTACGACAAGAATCACCGCGACGGCATTTCCACCCTGGATCTGATCCTCATCGCCCGGCATATTCTATCCATCGAATCGCTTGACTCCCCCTACAAAATTATCGCCGCCGACGCTAACCGCTCCAAAACCATTACCACTTTGGATCTGGTCATTCTGCGAAGGCTTATCCTGGGGCTGGACACCCGTTTGGCCGATAATACCAGCTGGCGCTTTGTGAATGCGAATTATACCTTCCCCGATCCCGGAGATCCTTTTTTGGAAGACTTTCCGGAGGAAATGCAAATCAATAGCCTTTCGGGCATGATAGAGGA
>CAYWHT010000208.1:0-7270 GCA_964458135.1 uncultured Saprospiraceae bacterium
GGACGGCCAGGAATGGCGCCGCGTAATAGATCAATTCATGCATCATCCGGGCTAGGCCTGAGCCTTTGGGAAATCCTTGTGCTGGGCACCATGCGTTTGAACTTGGATGCGGATTATGATACGGTGTATGACTTGGCTAACCACCATGAGGTAGTGCGCGGTATCTTAGGGGTGCACAACAAGCGGGTATTCGGCGGGGGGAAATATTACCCTTTGCAGACGCTGAAAGATAATTAGGAAGCCTTTCCAACTACCGCACCAATAACACATCTCCACTAAAAACAACCGTTTCCCCGTCAATAAACCGCACTTCTGCGGTATACAGGTAAATGCCCGGAGCGGCTTCCTCTCCGTCCCAGGCACAGGCATCATCGCCTATCAGGCAATTTTCCCCCTCGTATTGCAAGCTGCCCCAACGATCGAAAACCCGAAACGAAAGTACGCCCTCGATGTTACTGCCCCCAAAAGCCCGGAAGCGATCATTCTGGCCGTCATCGTTCGGGGAAAAGGCATTGGGAAAGAAGACTTGGTAGTTTTTATCTACGGTTAGTGCGATGGAGGCGCTATCCCGGCAACCGTTGCGGTCGGTAAGCGTCAATGAAAAAGTGGTGTTGTTAAAGGGGCGGGCCTCCGGGTTTGGGCAAGTTGTGCAACTGAGCAATTCCGGAGGCGACCAATTCAGTTGTACGGGAGGAACAACCGCTTCCCAGCTCGCAGTTAATTCCTCGCTTTCGCCGAGTAATACGGAAGCTACGGGATCAATACGCAAATTGATGGGTGGTGGCTCGTTAATGGTTGCCAACGTACTATCTCGACAACCGTTGATATCCCTGATTTTGAGTGGATAGTTGCCGGTAGGCAAACCGGCGAATAGGCTGTCCGGCCGGAAGGGATCACGGGCTATCTGAAATTCGAAAGGCGGGCTGCCTCCTGAAGCGCGGCCAAGCACCTGCCCGTTGCGTTGTCCGTGGCAGCGCACATCGGTGACCTGGGGAATTAAGCGCAAAGCATCCGGCTGGGATAATTGAAAAGTACGACTGGCCCGGCATTCGCGTTGATCGGTCACCGTTACCGTATAACTTCCGGCCGGCACCCCGGCAAGCAGGCTATCGGCCAAACCCGTATCCCATTGGTAAAGATAAGGCGGCTTTCCCGCATCGGCCCTGACCCGTAGCTGACCGTCGGAATCTCCAAAGCAACTGGGCGGTTGTAAGTTGCCAACGATAGCCGTCTCGGTCAGGTATACGGCTTCCAGACAAATCAGCGAATCACAGGTGGCATCGATGGGTACGGTTTGGCAAACCGTCGTATCCGAGAGGATGACTTCCCCCCGCCAGCGAAGCGTATCGCCGGGGCAAAGCGTATCGACCCGGATGTCGCGAAATACCGTATCGAGTAAGCTGACATTTACCGTAAGGAGCGAATCGCAACCTACCGAAGAGGTAAGGGTTTGAACAACCGAGCTGTTAGCCATAAGGGACTGCCCGTTGATCATTATGGGCAGGTTCGGGCAGGCAAAGGTGTCCAGTTCTCCGAAGCGGGGCTCGAGCACTTCTACCGTCACCGTATCGCGGTAATCTTCTTCTACCTGGAAAAAAGCGATGTCGTCCAGCACAAAATCATTACCGTTGGGTTCGGTATTCTGGTTGGTGATGCAAAGCCGGGCCTGGGTAGCGGAACCGGAATTCCAGACCTCAAAGAACTGTTGCCAGTCACAAAGCGCAAAACCCACATCCAAAGGGGCCCCGAGTAAGGCGCCGTTTATGGAAAACTGCAGGCGCCCTGGGTTTTGGGATATCAGATTGGCGAACCAGGCCGAGAAGGCGTAATTGGTGTTGGGTTCTACGTCTATGGTCTGGCACCAGACTTCCTCGCCGCGCACTGTGGAACCATCCACCACCATCATCAGGCCCGACACGCCGGTATGGTCGGCGCAATCCGCAAAGTTGGCGTTGAAATCGCGGGGCGTCGGCATAATGCCGTAATAGCCCTGATTAAAAGTGGCCGTTGGGGTATAGACATATTCACTGGAAAAACCCTCATTCCCATCATTAAAATCCCCGTTGCGCACCAAGTTGAACCCCTCGCCTACCCGCAGCGCCTCCACGGCGTAGGTGGTGGTGAACTCGGGCGATGCTTGAGGCTGGCGCCGGTTGGGGTTGTCGAGGCTGCCGGCCGGATTCCAGGAAACCGTCTCAAAGGCCGCCGGTACGGCGGGCAAAGCAACCGTATCGCCCGGGCAAATGGCAAGCGTATCCTGGCCCCGAAGAACAAAGACTGCCAGAGACCATAAAACCAAACAACAACCAGACTTCCAATCAAAATTTGCAGCACTTATCATAGGGGCAACATACAAAGGAATTGTAGGCTGCACCGCCCAATTTCCGTAAGCTAATGGACGAATCCTCCCATTGGCGGCGCCGGCGCTATGACTATTACGGATTAATCCCCTGCAAAGCCACAAAGAAGAAAAATCCACTATAGGTAATTCCGTTGCGGCGTTCGGCGTAACAAATCAGCCGGTTGCCGCCGTATAAATTGACAAAACGGGGCCGAAGATGATAGCGCGAATAAGCGCTAGGGGTCTGTTTGGTGAAGTCCTGCAAACCCAGATTGCCTTCCGCATCAATGCGCGCCAGAATGGCGGCCGTCGCCTCCGCGCGATAGACTTTGAGCCTGCCCGAACGCTCCTCACCGTGGTTTTCGGGATGATCATTGTATAGGAACAAACTGTAGTCTCCAATGCGAATAAAAGCGTAGGATTGATACGCATCGTCGCGGTAGAACGACTCCTGCCGCTTGGAAATGCGACGCAGCCAGGAAAGACGTTGAGCCGCATCGATGCGGACTGCCAGGATGTCTCCGTATACGAGGACGCCGTTACTATTCTCGGAAAGGTGCTCGGCCACTAGCAAAAGACCGCCATCATCCTGGATATGAATTTCATCCACGTAGTAATCATCCATATCACCGATAGAATACGGATTGGCGAATGGCTCTTTATCGCCGAAGGTGTAAGCCCGTTCGTAGCGATCGTCATCCACAGAAATGAATGCCGGACGCGCCTTACGGCCGGGGCCGTCTACTTCCGTGTAATATATCCCCTCATAAGACCCGCTTTTGCCCTTTTGATAAAACCCGCCCCCGATGAGCCGACCGGCATCATCGAGCGTAAAGGCCAGGTTAGCGATGGTGTAATCGGTCTCCGGAAGCCGAATAACCGGAGCACTGCCGGCGCCCTCCTCAAAGAAAAAGACCAAACGCTCCAGTTTCTTGAGGTTGGTGCGTCCGCCAAAACCACCTTCGTAATTTTCGCCCATCAGGTAGACCTTGCCGTCGTTGCGCACCCGGCAACCGTACAGATAAAAAGACTCATTGCGGTAGGGCAGCTCGTAATCCGACTCCCAGGCGGTTTGCATATTGCCCTCGAATACCCGAACATCGATGCGCGGTCGATCTTCCGCCTCTCCGTACGACCAACCGCATACCGTCAGTTTGCTGCTATCGGGAGACACCGAAAAATGGAAAGGCTTTTCCTGGTTAGTCGGCACCGAAACATCCTGCAGTTGCCGTTGGTCGATCAGCTCTAAACTGGGCAGGCGGAAACGCCGGTGCAACAACATCCGGCGACCCGGCCCCGGGAGATAGAGGGAAGAAAACAAGTGCAATTCCCCCTGCCAAAGATAGGCTTTTTCAAAATCGAGGTACAGATTCCGCCTGGCAAGAGGAAGCGACTTGGTGTTGCTAATCCCTCCCTCCAAGCCGTTAAGACTTAAGGTCATCGTCTCCGGGTAATCCGGATCGTCGTAAGCCAAAATGAGTATGCCGTAGGGCGGCGCCGCAAAAGTTCGCACCAAATATTGTTTATCGGCTCGAACCGAGTCCTTCTGACCGCTAGCTGAGAGTGCCGGCAGGAGCAGGAAAAGAACCAAGAATCTTATGATGAATCGCATAATCTCGAATCATTGATAAAACTGTAATCCTCAATATTAACATTCCCGGCGGTAATTTCTAGGCCCACACGCTTAAGGATTTGTTAAAGGGGCTAATCCCCATCTCTCTTGAGCAGCAGCGGAAAGAAAATACCCCGCATTTCTCCCGTCGTACGGCTCTCAAAATAACAGGATAAAAGCAGTTCCCGGTAAGGAGTAAGTAGGCGGGGGCGCAAATGGTATTTTGCCCGGACCAATGGGTACTGGTTGATAAGCCGCTGCAGGGAAAGCGATCCTTTTTCATCCAGTATGGCCAGCATGGGCATGGAGACTTTGTTGGCGAATGGTACAATTTTATCCGTCTGCTCCCCCAGATGGTTATCGGGATGATCATTGTAAATGAAAAAGTATTGTCCGCCTCGTGCAAAAAAAGCAAACGACTGGTACGCATCATCCACATAGGTGGAGATTTGCCTTTTGGAAATACGCCGTAACCATGCTAGCTCCGGCTTGGCGTTTAACTTAATCACTAAAATATCTTTGAAAAGGAGGTCACCGTTATATTTATCCATCCCTTCCGCCACCAACAGCATGCTACCGTCGGGGTTCAGGTGCAACCGGTGGAAGTAATACATGCGTAAATGCTGCTTATGAAAATTAAACACCGGTTCACCCGCGCCATAGGTATAGGCCTCATCGTGTAATTTACCCTTGATCGGAATGAAATGTTCTTTTACTGCTCCCGTCTCTCCCTCGGCTTTGATTTGGAATACGCCCTGGTAGACGGGGGAATTGCGGTTGGCATAGAGCCCCCCAAGGACGAGGGTGCCGCTTCCGTCGAGCTCAAAACGCAACTGCTGAGTTGTATTGGTTCCCCCGAAACACACCATCGGGGGCGGTGTTGGAACCGATTCCTCAAAGAAAAACACGAGCACACGACGTTTTTCCGGCCAATGAGCTACCGATAAATCATCCTGAATATTCTTTCCTACCATATATACCTTACCATCATCGCGTACCCGGCAACCGACAAAATTCAACAAGCCGTCGCGGTAGGTTAGGGAAACGCGCTTTTGCCAGCTCAAGGTCATATCCGGGTCGAAAACCTGTAAACGTACTTCCAACCCTTCGGTGCCCTTAGTCTTAGACCATCCGTAGAGGGCTAGTTTTTGCCCGCCGGGAGATACATGATACCCAAATACCGGATGGCGGGTATTCGGAAGCCAGACTTCCTGCCGGGATGCGCGGTCGAGTAAATGTAGATCGGGAAGCCTAAAACGGAAATGGACCAATTGTCGACGGCGGGAGCTAGACGGATCGGGCGAAAACAACAAATGTACCTGATTGGCCCAAACAAAAACCTCCGCAAAAGTCGGCGCCTCCAATTCCGGCGGAAGCTCAAGCACCTGGCGATCCTTCTCCCGGCCCTCCAGATCTATTACCTTCAGGATCAAATACTGCGGATCATAGAGATTATCATAAGCCCATACCACCATACCGTAAGGTGGAGCCGCCACCGATCGAACGGGGTATTCCGACAGCTGTTGCCCATTCATCCCATTCTGACCGGAAAGGAAAGTAGTTGCGAAAGCCAAAAAGGCGGCAATCCATATTAGAGCTCTTATTTTATGCCAGCGTAACATAGCAAACAGAATTGGAAATCAATCTGAATAAACCGGTTCGAAACAAGCATTCGGCGATAGTCAGGAACCTATAAACTAGAAATTCTTCCTAATCACCCACCTAATCGGCAGTTAAAACTAGGTTAAAGTACCATGTTGCCGAAGGTGATAAGCCAGCCAGTCTCCCAGGATCCCAGCACCTAAACCCAAAACAATCGCCCAACCGATATCGGGTTGGACCTGCATCAAAGTCACCAGGTCAATGCTGAAATAAAACAACAGTCCGGTAACCAGACCGACGGGTAAAGCCACCTTTAGCAAAACAAACCGCAGCATGGGATAGAGTTGCCGGTCCAATACCAGGGGGCGGCCGGCACGCAGCCAGCGAATACCGTTCACCACCAGTTTAACCGCACTCCATACCATGATCAACAGGAAAGCCAGACGCACCCAAAGGTCATAATTTTGTCCCGGTTCGACGGGCTCCCCCGTCAATTGACGAAAGAGCTGCCCGGCCACTGCATCACCCGAACTGAAGAAGGGGGTGTAGGCGTTGGCGTTGATCAATACCGCCATCCCCAATTCACGCTGCGGCAGTACGCACATGTAAGCGTAGGAGCTGCCGGTGGATCCGGCATGTTCCAGTATCGGTTCTCCCGACCATTCTGCAATCTTCCAACCCATTCCGTAGCCCGCCTCACCGAAAGCGGGTTGTTGCATCAGGCGGTAACTTTCCTCATCGAGAATGACCGAGTCTCGCCAGGCTCCTTTCCCCAACATGGCCAGAAGGTAGTGGCCCAGCTCATCAGTGCTGATGCGCAGGAATCCGGAAGGAATGGCCGTTGGGACAAAGCTTGCGGGCCGTGCCGGTCGCAACAGGCCATACCAGTATTGGTAGCCCTCGGGCAGCGGTCGCCCATCCGGCATACCGGCCCGGGCATCCGGCATGTGCAAGGGCCGAAACAAATGCTCCCGCAAATAATCCGCATAGGATTGCCGGGAAGCCTCCTCGATAACCAACCCCAGGATGCTGTAATTCAGATTGGAATAAGCATAAGCCCTTCCCGGCGGCTCCGGTAAGTCCAGCGGAAACGGCCGGGCTTCCAGTTGTTCTAAGGGCGGAAGCTCTACAAATCCCTGCCGGCGCCGAAAACCGCTCGTATGCTGGAGTAGATGGCGAATTTTCAGGCTATCGGCACCCGGACCATTGATCCGCAAATTGGGTAGCCACTTGCGCAGCGGATCCTCCAGCGAAAGCCGCTGCGCCTCCCGAAGCTGCAAAATCGCCGTCGCGGTGAAGGATTTACTCAGAGAACCAATATAAAAAGGCCGGTCGGATTGTAAGCGCCCGAGTCCGTGGGAAAACGTAATGCTATCTCCCCGAACGACCGTTACCGACAAGCCGGGAAGGTGATAACGCTCCAACTGCCGTTGCATCAGACGCTGCATAGCCGGACCGGGTTGGGCGTAGAGCAAACCAACATTAAAAAGCAGCACCCATGAAACCAGTTTAATGGCCATGATCAGGATGGTTGAGGATTTTATAAAGGAACCCATTGCGGGTTTAGTAGTTGGCCTACAAATTGCAATTTTCGACTCAAAGACCAAACCCGCAATGGGTTCAAGATAAAAGGTAGAGCAATAAGATGAACTTCGCCACTCTTTATAGTCTGACAACTCAGGATTTGTGAAAATATGACGCCGCTATTTTTTCGG
>CAYWHT010000209.1:0-7217 GCA_964458135.1 uncultured Saprospiraceae bacterium
CGAGCGACCAGGCCTGGCAGCCATTTGCGCCGCTCCCTACGAAAAACTCATGCATCATCCGGGTTAATTTACCATCCGGGGGGGCCATCAGCCGAGGATATCCATCAAATAATATACTCCCAAGCTGTCAAATAAGCTCCATACTGCTCACAATACTCGAGAAAGTCCCGGTAAAAGGCATTATTCCCGAGGGTAGCGCTATCCCCAACCATGACCAATTGCTTGCGGGCGCGCGTCATGGCCACATTCATGCGACGGTAATCTTTGAGGAAACCGATTGCCCCTTTTTCGTTGGAACGCACCAGGGAAAGATAGACGACGTCGCTTTCCTGTCCCTGAAAGCCGTCGATGGTATTGACCCGGATGGGCAGGGGTGACAGTTTCGGATCGGTAGCCAGCCCATCTTGCATGTAGAGTACTTGTTCCCGGTAGGGAGAGATGAGGGCGATGGAAGGCGGGGGTTGTCCGTAGAAAGCGTCGACCAGTTGGTAGAGGTGTTCGCAGAGCACCTGGAATTCCTGTGGGTTGTAACGACTACGGTAAGCCTCCCGCATCTGTTCGTCAAAGCCGCAGCCGGCCGTATCGATGAATATCAATGGATGGTTATTGCCGATGGGCAGGCGATGGTGTTGTACGGCAGCGTCGGCCTGCAGCGCCCCCTTGTAAAATTGCCGGTTGGAGAACCCCATAATGGTCTCGTGCATGCGGTATTGGACCCTGAGCAAGCTGACTTCAGCCTGACGCTGCAGGCTTTTTTCGATCAGGGTGACGTTGAGTCCTCCTTTTTCCGCTTCCCGGGATTTTACGGTTGGCGGCAACTGGAAGGGGTCGCCGGTGAGCACCACCCGGGAAGCTTTCTGGATGGGTATCCAGCTGGCGGGCTCAAGCGCCTGGGCGGCTTCGTCGATGACGACGGTTCGGAAGCGCCGTTTTTCCAGGACGCGATGGGCCGCCCCCACCAGGGTGCAGGTGATGACTTGGGCGCTGTCTAGCAGCTGTTCGATCAGGCGGTCTTCCAGTTGGTTGGCCCATTGCATCATTTCACTGGCTTCCGAGAACAGCTGCTTGCGCTGCAGGTATTCTTCCCGGCCAAACTGGCGTTTGTAGCGGCGGGCTTTGCGCCGGTATTCGGCGGCTTTCTGTTTGATCTTTTTGATGTTCTTACTTTCCGGATGTTCGGCCAGACGGACCTCCAGGGTGTGCTGCAAGATGCTTTCGTCGATACGGGAGATATTCCCGACACGCACGACGTTTAGCTCCTCGGCCGCCAGTCGCTCGGTAAGCAAATCCACCGCCGTATTGCTGGGCGCGGTGACCAGTACGGTGGCTTCGGTTTCGCAAAGGCGCCGGACGGCTTGCACCAAGGTGGTGGTTTTTCCGGTACCGGGCGGGCCGTGGATGACGGTAACGTCTTGCGCCATCAACAGGCGGCGAACCGCTTCATTTTGGGAGGCATTGAGTTGCGGAAAGTCCGCAGGCAATTCGACGCGGGAAAAGGAGGCCGGCTTTTCGCCCAATAGCACGGCCCGCAGCTCGGCAAGCTTGCCCTTCTTGGCTTCCATCACCTTGGTCAGGGCTTTTTCCATTTCCTGGTAGGTGGTTTCGTCAAACATCAGGTCTACCCCGAGCTGCCCCATCCCGATCCATTCCGGCAGGTCCTTGGCCCCGAGGATGATCTTCATGCGGTTGCCGCTGACGAAGTAGATGACGCCGCTGCGTTCCGGAGAGGAGGCCCCAGACTGCAAGGTGAAAAAGCGCACCGTCTTCCCCGGGCGGAACTGATGTTCCTCTTCCGAGCCTTCCGCCCGTTGTACGGTGACGTAGGCCCGCTCACCGATGGTATATCCGCTATCCACCACTTGTACGGGATACCAGCTATACCCTTTGGCCTTGCGCACTTCCAATGGCATGCTTTCGATCAGTTGCTTGAACTGTTCGAAGTCCTCCTGCTTTTCCAGCTGGAGCAGGCGGTAGAGCTCCTCTAATTCTTTTCTGGCCTTTTGCGACATTCGATATTCCAGTAATTTGTGGTTTTAGGCGCCATAGCCTTTTGAACCAAGCTTTTAGGGTGTTTGTATTAGGAATACTATACAAAAACTACTCAAGGCCCGAACAGTTCACCGCATGACCGAACCCAAAGCAGAAAACGCCCTAAGACAACAAGTATCCGCCCTCAAGAATTTACCGCCTTTTTTTCGTTTGATCTGGCGCACCCACCGCGGCATGACCATTGCCAATGCCCTGTTGCGCATCCTGAAATCCGCCATTCCCTTGGGCCTGCTTTACCTGGGCAAACAGATCATCGATGAGGTGATCCGGCTGTCCAATGCCGAAGAAAAGGATCTGGACTTTCTCTGGTGGGTGGTCGGCCTGGAATTGGCGCTGGCCTTGTTATCCGAGGTGATCAACCGTTCCATCACCCTGCTGGACAGCCTGCTGGGCGACTTGTTCTCCAATCAGACCAGCGAAGATCTCATCCGCCATGCCGCCCGCCTGGACTTATACCAGTTTGAAAACCCCGAATTTTACGACAAGCTGGAGCGGGCCCGCCGTCAAACGTCGGGCCGCACGGTGCTCATGTCGCAGGTACTGAACCAGTTGCAAGATATCATCACGGTATTTTTCCTGGCCGGGGGGCTGGTGGCCTTTAATCCTTGGTTGCTGGTTATTTTGATCGTAGCGGTCATTCCTTCTTTTTTGGGAGAAACGCATTTCAACCAGCGCACCTATTCCCTGACGCGCAGCTGGACCCCCGAGCGGCGTGAGCTCGATTACCTGCGCTTCATTGGCGCCAGCGACCGCACCGCCAAGGAGGTGAAAATTTTTAATCTGGACAATTTTCTGGCCCGGCGTTACCGGGAACTGGCCGACCGTTATTTTCTGGCCAACCGCCGTATCGCCATTCGGCGGGCCGGCTGGGGAAGCATCCTGTCTTCTCTGGGCACCCTTTCCTACTATGGCGCCTACGTATTTATCCTCCTGCAGACGGTCAGCGGAACGATCACCGTGGGCACCCTTACTTTTTTGGCCGGCTCCTTCGAGCGCATGCGCAATAACTTGCAGGGCATCATGAACCGGTTTTCCCGCATTACCGAAGGGGCTCTGTACTTACAAGACTTGTTTGACTTTTTTGCCCTAGAACCCCGCATCCAGGCCAACCCGCAGGGTAAATCCTTCCCCCGGCCCCTACGGAAAGGCATCTACTTCGATCGCGTCGGCTTCAAATACCCCAACAGCGAACGCTGGGCGCTCCGCAACCTTTCCTTCCACCTCCGCGCCGGAGAAAAGCTGGCCCTGGTAGGCGAAAACGGCGCCGGCAAAACTACCCTGGTCAAATTACTGGCCCGCCTCTACGAGCCCACCGAAGGGCGCATCTTCATCGACGGCGCCGACATCCGGGAATTCGATATCAAAGACCTGCGCGACAATATCGGGATTATCTTCCAGGACTACATCCGCTTTCAAATGCAAGCCGACGAAAATATCGCTATCGGGAATATCGATTCGGTGGAGGAAGCACCGCTCATTGAAGAGGCCGCCCAAAAGAGCCTCGCCGACACCGTAGTGGAAAACCTGCCCCTCAAATACCAGCAAGTTCTGGGCAAACGCTTCGAAAACGGCGTGGACCTCAGCGGTGGGCAATGGCAAAAAATCGCCCTCGCCCGCGCCTACATGCGCCAGGCTCAACTGCTCATCCTGGACGAGCCCACTTCCGCCCTCGACGCCCGCGCCGAACACGAAGTCTTCCAGCGCTTTAGCGACCTGATCAGCGGCAAAACCGCCGTGCTCATCTCCCACCGCTTCTCCACCGTACGCATGGCCGACCGCATCCTGTTTCTGGAAAACGGCGCCAAACTGGAGCACGGCAGCCACGATGAATTGATCGCCATGGGCGGGAAGTACGCAGAGTTGTTTCATTTGCAGGCGCAGGGTTATGTGTAATGTTGAATTGTGCGTGAGGGCGCGGGAAATCAGGATGATCCTTTGATTGGAACGATATATCTAAAAAAAGAAGGGCAATGAAGAAGTAGAGGGGCCGTTACGGCTAATCAGCGCGTATTCAAAGTTTAAGGTTGCCCTCAACAATGCAACATTCCCCTACCCTTCCGTCTTTCCATTGATCCGCCGAGCGGCCGTCCCCAACTCCCAAAGCGCCATCAGGCCAACGGCCGTGTACTCCAGGGCCACTGCCCAAAGATTTTCGTAGTAGTCCGGATAGCTGTAATTGATGTAAGTCAGAACAATCAGGCCTGACCATAAGATGGGGAAGCGGTAAGGTGTAAATAGGCACAAGACCACCGGCAGGCTCAGGTACCATGGATGCACCGTGGTGGTGAAAAGTAGGTAAAGCACGATTGCCCAAAGCATGCTGCGGGGCAGCCGGCGCCAATCGGGCCGGCCTTCGAAAAGCGTGAGCGCGAGGATGCCCCCCAGGGTGACTAATGCCAGGCGCGGACCGATAAGGGCAATCAAATTGCGCCCTTCGATCTGGTAGCCCCACCAGCGAAACAGGTAGTAGATACTGGCGTTAAATTCGAATTTCCGGAAGTAAAGGTCCAGGCTCTCACCGAAATGTTGCACGAGTGGCCCTCCCAAAAGTGGGGCAAAGAGCAGCAGCACAACGCCCCCCGATACGGCAAAGTAAAAGAAACTGCGTCGCCAACCCAGGCGGCGGATAAGCAGCGGCAAAAACATCAGCGGCAACAGCTTGGTGGCCACGGATAAGCCCATCGCCGCCGCCGAAAGGGTAAGCCGTTGTTGCAACAGCCACCAGTAGGCCAACAGCAGGAAGAAAATCATGGCGCCCTCATAATGAAGATTGCCGCAAATTTCGATAATGATGAGCGGATTGAGCACGTACCACAGGGAGCGCTGCCCGGGAAGGCGCCAGTGCTGCAGTAGACGGGGCAGCAGCAACAAGTTGCCGACCTCCGCTCCCAGCAACAGGAATTTCAGGACAAAAATACTCCCCGCGAGATTTTGGGGAAACAAGGCTGTCGCAAGCCAAAAACTGCCCTGCGCTACCGGCGGATAAATGGTAAAATATTCGGGCGAGTTGAGTTGCCGGAATAGATCCGGCGTCAGGCCGGGAATTTCCTTGCCCGCTTCCAGGTAGTAGGCCGGCAAATGGGCAAAAGGATTAAAGCCGGCCTGCAGCAACCGCCCGTCCCAGATAAAGCGGTACACGTCATCCGAGAGGTTGGGCGCCGAAAATAATAACCCGGCGCGCAAGATCAACCCCACCCACCAGAAAAAGCGAAAACCGGAGGCCCCCAAGTCCTGGCGGCACACCCACCAATAAACCGCAAAAAACGGTGCGTACAGGCCGATAATCCACCAAAAATCGCTCTGCTCCGGGCCATATCCCAAGCCCCAGCAACCGGCGGCCAGCAGCAAAGCAGCAGCTAAACGCATCATTTCAAACTCAAATGCCGGACCGTAAAGTAAAAGATAGCGCCGTAGCCTAAGGCCAACATCAGGTGAAATACGATGAACGTCATATTCTGAAGATAAATACCGCTAATTACCGCCGCCAGGAAGTACAGCGTTAATAACCCTTCGAAAATAGTGGTCAGGGTGAGTTTACGGGAGAGGTACTTTCTTTGTTTGAAAGAGTCTTTTAACGAACGAATATTGAACTTGGGCGTACGCACAAAGGGTGATTGCTTTCCCAGGTATCCCTGCAACACCGCCACGGTATTATGCAGGGAAAGCCCCATAGAGAGGGCCAAAAACAGGGGAAATAAAAACAGGAACTTGTAAAGCGATTTGGAGAAATTTTTCTGCGGCTGAAAGGGGGCTTGCACGTTGCCGACGTAGTATATGCCAATGATGGAAAGGAGCCCCACCAGAAAATAGGCAAAGAGATTTTTATTGAACCCCATTTCGATCAAGTCGCTCAGCAAAAAAAGCAGTGGAACGCTGAAAACACCGGTCAGGAATACAAACACAAACACGGTGCTGGCCAGCAAATGGGAAGTAGCCTGCAATTTCTGGCCTATCTTCAAATCGGATTTCCAGACGGTGGGCAACATTTTCTTGGCGGTTTCCGCTCCGCCTTTCATCCAGCGGAATTGCTGCGATTTAAAGCTGTTCATCTCGGCGGGCAGTTCGGCCGGCGAGCCCACCATTTCCAGGTAGCGGATCTTCCATCCTTTGAGCTGCGCCCGGATGGAGAGGTCGAGGTCTTCGGTGAGCGTATCGGCTTCCCAACCTCCGGCGCTTTCGATGGTTTCCCGCCGCCACACGCCGGCCGTTCCGTTAAATTGCAGCAAATAGTTGCCCGACATGCGACCGCATTGCTCCACCGTAAAGTGTACGTTGAGTTGCAGAGCTTGCAGCCGGGTAATCAAGGAGTAATCTTCGTTGATGTGTTCCCAACGGGTTTGCACCACCCCCACCGCTTCGTCTTCGAAATAGGGAATCGTTTGCTTGAGAAATTCGGCGCGCGGAAGAAAGTCGGCGTCGAAGATGGCAATAAAGTCGCCCTGAGCGCAGGGCATCGCGTCGCGAAGGGCGCCGGCCTTAAAACCCTGCCGGTTCTCCCGGCAAATTTGCTCGATTTGGTAGCCTTCCGCCCGGTAGGCTTCCACCTTGCGACGGGTAATCTCCGCCGTTTCGTCGGTGGAATCGTCGAGGATGTGTATCTCGAAGCGCTCTTTGGGGTAGTCGAACTGCGCGATGCTGTCGATGAGCCGCTCTACGACGTACATCTCATTAAAGATGGGCAACTGCACGGTGACGAATGGCCACTCTTCTCTGGCCCGTTCACCGGCGTTGTAGGGGTCTCCGCCCAGTTCCACCCATTGCGGCTGCTGTGCATATTCCGCCAAAGCGTAAACGGGAGCAGAGGCCGCCTTAGCAGAAAGGACCGCCCGGGAGTTGTCCCGGTTGCGGCTTGCTTTTTTGTAGTGATACAGCAAGTTAAATTGCATCAGGCAGTAAACCGTAATGTATAATAAGGCCAAGGTATAAATGCCCAATACGATGTAAGCAATGATTGACATATTTCCTTGCTTTTGGTAAATGGCTTTTCTACGATAATGAATTACCAAATTTGTTGAACCAACAACCCATGGTAAGAGCTTGTTGAGCGTTTGCTTTTGCTGCCGAAAATGAGCAGATTTGGGTGCTTGCAAAGTCATTTTTGAGCCTCCCGGCGGCGCTACATTCAAGAGTGGGGTGCAACTCTTGAATAAAAAAAATGGTGAAGGGAG
>CAYWHT010000210.1:0-7211 GCA_964458135.1 uncultured Saprospiraceae bacterium
ACGGCGACTGTCCGGCATCCTTCACCATCGTCCGCACCTGGGTGGCGCGCGATACCTGCGGCAATGCGGCGCAAGAGATCAGCCAGTCGATAACGATTCCCGAGGAATGCTGCCAGAACCTGATCTGCGCTTTCTCTCCCTTCTACTGGGGACAGAACATCAGCACCGGCAGCCCCAACGTGGTCGACGTCATCGCGGATATGGATACGATGCTACAGGTAGGCAGCTTTACCCTGGACACCAATTGCATAAAGGTACTGCTTCCGGGACAGCCCGTAGCCAATGAAAGCAACCTGGAGACCTACTGTCCGGATGACATTCCTTCCAATTCATTGATCCGCCACACCATTGCCTTGAAGTTGAACCTCAAGATCACACCGGAACTGGGCGCCATTCGTTTGAAGGACCTCGTTTGCCCGGTTGGTAATGCGGAAATGATCGGACTAGACGAAAATGCCACCGTTCTCGACCTGCTAGCCGCAGCGGAAGAAGCAGTCGATCTGCAGATGAACGATTGCGAAATCGCCGATGCGCTGGCTTCCGTTAACGAATGCTACGACTGCCGGGTGTGCGAACCACTGGCCATTGGAGACGACCCAGCGGCGCAAGAATACGACGAGGCGTCGGAAGTATCCTTCCAGGCTACCGAAACCGACACGGAAACGGCCGCGGAAGGCATCAGCCTGAAGGCATTCCCCAATCCGAGCAGTGGCCGCATCAGTTTGGAATGGCAAGGTCTTTCCGGCCAGTCGTTTACCATTCTCGTGCACGACGCGCAAGGACAATTGGTTTACAGCCTGCGCCAGGATCAAGCCGAGGAACTGCCCTTGCAGCTCGACCTGAGCCGGGAGGGCCTTTCCGACGGGATGTACTTCATTACCGCGGTAACTGCCGAGCGCACGCTCTCTACCCGGCTGGTTATCGACAGCAAGCAGCAATCCCGAACCGGTAAATAAGCATACACCAACATTTTAATAGTTTTGTCCCGCTCCGCGCGCCTCTTGGCGTGCGGGGCTTTTTTTTTTCACCTCCCCCATTTGCGGTGGGCAAGCTTATTTACCCGGACCATCGAGGATGGTCGGGATCTATTCTTTCTTTCCGTCTTTATTTTGGAATGGGTATTATTATGTATTTTACCGGTTCTTCAAATCGGAGGAATGGAGAAGATTAAATACCCGCTACTCTGTTACGAGCTAAAAGAAGACGCCATTTTGGGTTTGCTGGTCGGCACCCGTTATCAGGTGGTTGACAAGGATTTGCCCAGCATTCGTACGGCCATACAAGAATACCTGCAAAAGCAATACAAGAAGTACGACACCTATCCTTTCATTGAGATTACGGAGCCGCGGCTCAAGCTTGTGAGGGTCACTATCCGGCCCACCTTTTCCGATCAACGGGGTTCTTACCCCTTTCCCAATACGCTGAGCGTTCCGGTGCCGGTGGTTTACGGGGAGATTGCCGAAGGGTATTTCGCCTGTTATTTACCCCTTTTCAATCAAAGCTTTTATTATTACGACCCGAGGCAATTTGAGAATTTGGCCACGCATTTTGCGATGAACAGGCTCAATAATTTGCCGCCGGATCAAATTTTCCGGCTGGCGCAGTACCGCAATCCGCAGCTGGATTCCGTCCAGCTGAAGGTCAATTATGACCGCTCCTTTGAATGGCAAGGTTTTGATTTTCACCGGGAATACCGTTACCTCGGGCGACTGGCCGAGCAGTATCCTTACCCGCGCAACATCCGCCGCAATATCAACACCCTGCCGGAAGCCGCCTGGGAATTGGAGGACAAAGTCAGTGAAGTGCTCGGCAAATTGGTCCATACCCACTCCAACGTCATCGTCGTCGGGCCGCATGGCGTAGGAAAAAGCGCCGTCTTAAAACAGGCGATGCGTAAAATCAGTCAGCAGGGCCGCAAGCAAAAGCTGGAATACACCTTCTGGCGCGTAACACCCCAGCGCATTACCGCCAGTTCTAAGTACCTCGGGGAGTGGGAACAAACGGTGGAAGGCTTAATTGAAGAACTGGAAAGCGCCAACGGCATCTTGTGGGTCGTTGACCTAATCCAGCTTCTTCGCATCGGCGGCGCCGGTCCGGAAGATAGTGTGGCGGCTTTTCTATTACCCTATCTGCAGCGGGGCAAGCTGCAGCTGGTGGGCGAGGCGACGCCCCAGGAACTGGATAGCATGCGGCGCCTGCTGCCCGGATTTGTAGAAAACTTCCAGGTTGTCCGGATGCGGGAGCTTCCCGAACCCAAGGTGCGCTCCGTCCTGGAAGAGTTTGCCCGCTACGCTGCCCACAATCTTAAGATTACGGTGGATGCTAAAGCCGTTGACACGGCTTACCGCTTGCTTTCCCGTTATATTCCCTACGCCAGTTTTCCCGGCAAGGGCATCCAGTTTCTGGGGCAATGCATCAGCGAAGTTACAAGCCGGAGCGTCACCGTGATTGACACCCAGGTGGTTACGGATTTATTCACCCGGCAAACCGGATTGCCGAAATTATTCTTACGGGACGACCTGCTCCTCGATCAGGACCAGCTGTATCGCCATTTCCTCGGGCAGGTCATCGGCCAGCCGGCGGCGGTGCGTAAACTGTGCGAAATTGTCAAGATCTACAAAACGGGGCTGAACAACCCCTACAAACCTATCGCCACCCTTATCTTTGCCGGGCCCACCGGCGTGGGTAAGACGGCAAGCGCTAAAGCATTGGCCGATTACTTCTTTGGGCAAGGACAAAAGCGCTCGCCGCTGGTTCGCGTCGACATGAGCGAGTTTAAACACCCAGCCCAGATCAGCCGGCTCATTGGCTCGGGGCGGGAAGTCGGTCAATTGGTCAAAGAAATTCGGGAGCGCCCCTTTTCGGTGGTGCTGCTGGACGAAGTGGAAAAAGCCGATCCCTCCATCTTTGATGCTTTGATGACCGTACTCGATGAAGGCAGCCTAACGGATGCTTATGGGCGCGTCACCGACTTCCGCAACGCCATCATCATCATGACCTCCAACCTCGGCGCCGCCAACCGCAAAGCCATCGGCTACCAGGAGACGACCGATCCGGCCGCCAATTACTACAGCGCCATTGATAAGCACTTCCGCCCGGAATTGATCAACCGGATTGACGGGGTGGTCATCTTTAACCCGCTCAGCGGTCGGGATATCCGGAAAATTGCGATCAAGGAGCTGGAAGCCCTCAAGAAGCGGGAAGGCTTTTCTAAGCGCCAACTGCGGGTCCGCTTCACCAAGCGGGTGGTGGAGCACCTGGCGGTACGCGGATTCGACGAACGTTACGGCGCCCGCCCTTTGCAACGCGCCATTGAGCAGATTCTGGTCATGCCTATCGCCAACTGGCTTTTAGAAAACCGCGATATTTACGGCGCCGGTATTAGCGTAGATTATCAGAAAGGCATCAGCATCACCCTGGAACCATGATCCATACCGCCCTGCAAATCCTCCTTACGTTGTTGTTTCCCTGGTTGAGCATCCGGCTGAGCCGCTGGTCGCGAAAAAGTTGGCTCAGCCCCATCGTGCTTTGCTACGGCATGGGCATTCTGTTGGGTAACCTGGGTTTTTTCAAGCTCAACAAAGAGGTAGCCACTACCTTTTCGGAAGTGGCCGTGGTACTGGCCATCCCCTTGCTCCTGTACGCTACAAAACTTCAACGGCTGCGGCGCTATGGGTGGAAGAGCTTATGGTCTTTCGTGCTTTGCGTCATCGCCGGTCTGATCAGTACGACCGTCGTAGCGTTTTGGATGCATCCCGGAATGCCGGACAGTTGGATGATCTCGGGAATGCTGGTGGGTATTTATACCGGAGGCGTGGGGAATATGCAGGCCATTGGCTTGGCTCTGCAGGCGGAGCAGGAAATTATCATTTTGTTGAACGCTGCGGATATAGTGGTGGGCGCCATTTTGCTGCTTTTTCTCAGTTCCGCCGCTCACGCGGTCTACGGAAGTTTTTTACCCGATTTTCGGGCATGGGAAGAGGAACCGGAGGCAGCCACGTTGGAAGAAAGTCTTCCAACGACTTTCTATTGGAAGGACCGCCTCTACGCCCTGGTACTTACGCTGGGCATCATCGGGCTTGCGCTGGGCCTGTGCCGGCTGTTTTTCGGAAGCCTGGAACACACAGCCTTCATACTGTTATTGTTGACCACTCTAAGCATTGCGGCTTCTTTTGCGCCCAGGGTAAATCAGTGGCGGGGCAGCTTCGAAACGGGGGAATATTTTCTTTTAGTATTCGGCCTAGCGATCGGCTCCCTGGCCGAGATCGGAAGCATCCTCGAGCGGGGAGAGGATATCGTGGGGTATACGGCGCTAGCCCTATTGGGGACATTGGTCTTGCACTTGTTGCTAGCGCGGTTGTTCCGCATTGACCGGGACACCGTAATGATCACTTCGACCGCGGCGCTTTACGGGCCGGTCTTCGTAGCGCAGGTGGCTACGGTGATTGGTAATAAAAAACTCGTTTTGGCGGGTATCGCACTGGGGTTGCTAGGGTACGCCATTGGGAATTATCTCGGGCTTTCGCTGGCTTATGTCTTGAAAAATTTATTGGTGGCGGGATAACAGGAGGGATATATCGAAAGTAACAATGCAGTGCATCGGGTGCGGAATAACTGGCCTCTTCGCAGTTATTTGGCGGACTATCATCCCGGACATTTTGCGTGGGTCTCCAACCCACGCTCTTTGGGCCGGAGACCCACGCCCCGGAATCGTCGCTTCGCTCCGGGCTAAGCAAAATTATCCGGTAAGCATAGCCAAGATTAGCATAGCCAGGGCATTCGCGCTCAGCCCGTACGATGGCTACCTTCCTGCGGTAGGCGGGTAAGCTCTCGTTGGGCTTTGCCGGCCGAAAAATCGGCCTCTCGAAGATGGCCGGGTGCTTCATTAGCGAAACGCCGCTGCCGTCACCGGCTGATTTCCAATTCCGTTTTCCTCGATAAAATTCAGTGCTTCGCGCGACAGGTAAACATCCTTGCCGTTGAGCCGGTAGTGGCCGGTTTCCCGATCCAGGCCCTGTAGCTTGGGATCCACTTTGGTAATGCGGCGGATGAGTCGGGTCTCGTAGCGAAATTGCCGGTCTAGATCAAAGCCCCGGTCGACCTTTTCGGCCACCGGCCGGGGAGTTGACTGAGCCGCGGATGGCCCGCCCGCCATCATCAACGGGAGGATAAAAACGAGCACTAGCAGACTGAATCCGGTAAAGCCGCGCAGGAGGGGATCGATTTCTTCCCGGAGCCCCCCTTGCCGGGGATTGGCGCTGCGACGCCACCGCTGCTGGGCTTGGGTGCGCCTTTTTTGTTGAGGCCGCCGGGGGCGCTCCCTTTCCGGGCTAGCCCAAAAACGCCGGTCATAGCTTCGCCTTCGCTCCGGGTTGCTGAGGGTGGCGTACGCTTCGTTAATCGCCTTGAACTTGTTTTCGTAGCGCACGCTGCCCCCGTGTACATCCGGATGATAACGCTTGGACAGATTCCGGTAGGCGCGCCGGATGTCCTCCTTGGAAGCCGACCGTTTGAGGCCTAACAATTGATAGTAATTGGTGGCGGGTGTCTTCGATGCCATGACAGGGTTGTTTTAATTGTTTGAGCAATACATCGACACTAACAAATTTAAAACAATCCGCTTTAAAAAACAAGTGCATTAAAACAAAATGTTGTTATTTATTTTCCGATGCGCGCTGCAGGCATTCGGGGCGTATTTCTTCTAGGCGCCGGCAGCCTGCCAGGGCCATGTTCAATTCGAAATCGGCCTGGAAAGCTTGCAGGTAAGTTTCCACTCCCGCCTGCCCGCCTAAGGCCAAGGCAAAAGCGTAGGGCCGTCCCAGGCATACGGCCCGGGCGCCGAGGGCGATTGCCTTGAAGGCGTCTGCGCCGCTGCGGATGCCGCTATCCATAATAACCGGCACTTGCCCGGCGACGGCCGCCACCACTTCCGGTAGCGCCTCGATGGCGCCGATGGCGCCGTCCACCTGTCGGCCGCCGTGGTTGGAGACGATGATGCCGTCCATTCCCTCGTCTACAGCCCGCCGCGCATCTTGGGGATGCAGGATGCCCTTGAGCAGGATGGGCAAGCGAGTTTGGGCGCGCAGGGAAGCGAGGTCTTCCCAGCTCAGGGAGGGGCGGGAATAGGTGTTGACAAACAGCCGTACTGCAGCCATGGGCTTGCCCGAACGCAGCTTTTTAAAGAAGCCGCTCCCGGGATAGTTATTCACCATTTGGTAGAGGGTGCTCAGGAGTGCGAGGCTCAAACGGCGGGGCGGGCGCGGTGCGTCGGGATCGGGCGGAGCATCGAGCATCCGCTGAAAGACCGGGTCGCTAACGTACTGGGCGATACCGATGCCCCTTAAGAAAGGCAGGTAAGCCAGGTCCAGATCGCGAACCCGCCATCCCAACAAGGTAGTATCCAGGGTCAGCACCAGGGCTTCGCATCCGCAGGCTTCGGCTCGTTGCACGAGACTCTGCGCGAGCTCGTCGGATTTACTCCAGTACAGTTGAAACCAGCGGGGTTGATCGCCCATGGCCGCGGCGCATTCCTCCATGGCTACAGAGGCTTGGTTGGAAAAGATCATCGGGACCTCTTGCCGTGCTGCGGCGCGGGCTACCGCCAAATCCGCCTGCCGGTGCGCCAGTGCCAGAGCGCCGATCGGCGCGAGTAAAAAGGGGCTGGACCGCGGGTGGCCCAATAAATCGGTATGGATATCGCGGCGGGAGACATCCCGCAGCATACGGGGCACGATGCGCCAGTTTTCAAATCCCGTCCGGTTGGCGCGAATGGTCTGTTCGCGCCCCGCCCCGCCGGCAATGTAGGCGTAGGCCTCGGCCGAAAGGCGTTTGGCGGCTTTTTGTTTCAGCCTTTCGTAATGAAAAGGAATGGAGGGCTGAATGCCTGCGCCGCCTTTTAGGTAAACCATGCGTTGGAATTGCGTTGCCCGGGATGTGCTTGGTGGTTGTTGCATATGCATTCGTTTTGCCGGCTGCGCCCATAGTAATTGGTCACAGTAGAAAGCAGCAATATACTACATGAGCTGCGCCGCATCCTAAAAGAACATTCGAAACATCTTTGATCCCATGCTCCATTCCACTATCTTCCGGCTGGTTATAGTAGTCCGCCAAACCAAAATTTGTGATTTCTGGCTTGCTCTTTTTCAGCTCGCTGCGCTAAAAAGCCTCGCCGATGCTTAGGCATCGCCTACGTTTTTTGCCCCTGACCCTGC
>CAYWHT010000211.1:0-7179 GCA_964458135.1 uncultured Saprospiraceae bacterium
CCACTGGGCTGATCCTGCCCTTTTTCTTATTTTGGGCAGGAACCCATTGCGGGTTTGGTCCTGGAGCCGAACATTGCATTTTGGAGGCCAAATATAAAACCCGCAATGGTGCAGTATAAATAACGATTATCTATGCTCTGGAAATGGACTGCTATTCTTGCCGTATTTTTCTTTTCGCATTACGGCGCCGCGCTTTTAGCCGCTGAACTACCCGAAGGATTTGTCGAGGAAGTAGTGGCCGACGGCCTTGACCCTACGCACATGGCCCTGGCGCCCGACGGCCGCATTTTCATTACGCAAAAGAGCGGTGAAGTGTACATTGTAAGGGAGGGGGTTCTGTTGCCCGATCCTTTCGTAACCATCGAAGTCGATAATTTTAACGAGCGCGGATTGCAGGGGTTGGCCTTCCACCCCAACTTTGAAGAGAACAACTGGATTTATTTTTATTATACCGTTCCCGGCCTTAGCCGCAACCGGGTGAGCCGGTTTACCGCCAACGGAGACGTTGCTCTGGCCGGCAGTGAAGAGGTCATCCTCGATTTGGACCCCATGCCGGGAACCGTGCATAACGGCGGCGATATGGCCTTCGGCCCTGACGGTAAGTTGTACGTCAGCACCGGCGACGGAGCTACTTCGGGCAACGCTCAACTGCTCACCAACCTGTTGGGCAAGGTGCTGCGGATCAATGACGATGGCAGCATCCCTTCCGACAATCCCTTCTACGACAACTTGTCGGGAAAAAACCGCGCCATTTGGGCTTATGGGTTCCGCAATCCCTTTTCTATGGCCATTCAGCCCGGTACGGGGCGCATTTTTGTCTGTGATGTTGGTCAGAGTAGTTTCGAAGAAGTCAATCACGTTCAACGGGGCGGCAATTACGGCTGGGATCGCATTGAGGGTTACGCCAACAATCAGGAGACGCCTCCCGATTACGTCGACCCCCTCTACGCCTACAGTCATTCCGAAGGTTGTTCGGTGGTCGGTGCGGAATTTTACAATCCGGATACGGCCAACTTTCCCGAGCAATACCGGGGAAAATTCTTCTTCGGGGATTTCTGCGGGGGCTTCATCCGGTACCTCGATCCGGAGACGGGGGCTTTGGAGGGAACTTTCGCCAGCGGCATTGATCGCCCGGTAGGCGTTCTGGTCACCCCTGGCGGAAGTATGTATTACCTGGAGCGGCGGGGTATCGGCGGCGGCTCGCCGGAAGACAATACCAGTTCCACCAACGCCCGTCTCTGGCGGGTGACTTATACCGGTAGCGGGGCGCCCTTTGTTTCGCTACAGCCCGAATCTATTCTGCGGGTGCAGAACGAGAGCGCTCGCTTTGCCGTCAAGGCCCTGGGAGCCGATCCTTTATCCTACCAATGGCAGCGCGACGGAGAAGACCTCCCCGGCGCCAACGGGGCGGAACTCCTCTTGCCGTCGGTGGCCCTGGAGGATGATGGCGCCAGCTTCCGCTGTATAATATCCAACGCGATTGGGTCGGACACCAGCGCCAGGGCGCTGCTTTCAGTAACGGACAACACCCGGCCTCAGCCCCGCATCATTAGCCCGGCGGCCGACTGGCGTTACCGGGCCGGCGATGTCATCCGGTTTGAAGGCGCCGCTACGGATGCCGAAGACGGTGAGCTGGCCAATGATCATCTGAACTGGCGGATCGATTTCCACCACGATAATCACACCCATCCTGGATTGGAGAGCACCTCCGGCGTCGGTTCCGGAAACTACCAAATTCCCACCGTAGGCGAAATCGACGATAATGTGTGGTACCGCATTTACCTCACCGCAGAAGATCGGGAGGGTTTGCGACGCACCGTACAGCGCGATATCTATCCCGTTAAAACCCGGATGGAAGTGCGCACCCGTCCGGCGGGATTGCCGGTAATCGTGGACGGCCGGCCGGCTACCGCGCCGGATACGGTGACGAGCGTGGTGGGCATCGTGCGGACCCTGCAGGCGGAGCCCCTCATCGTGACCGAGGATAGCCTCTACATCTTCTCCCACTGGGAAGGCGGCAGCGAGGAGCTCCTATTTTCTTACGCGGCGCCCGAAGAGCCGGCTACCTATATCGCGCATTACGAAGGGCGCTTACGCGATAGAGGCGGCGGTTTGCATGGAGCTTATTTTAAAGCTCCCGATGCCGAATTTGATTCCTCGGCGGTTTTTACCCGGATAGATTCGGTCATTCAATTTAACTGGGCGCTGGACGCTCCCGATAACGAACTACTGGAAGGAGACTTCTTTGCGATTCGCTGGACGGGCGGGCTGCGGGTTTTGCTATCCGGCGAATACACCTTCTACACCACTTCTGACGACGGCGTTCGGCTTTGGGTAGATGATGAGTTGATCATTGATCAATGGATTCCTCAGGGCCCTACCGAGCACCAAGGTCAAATCCAACTGCAAGCTGGTCGATCGGTCCCCCTCCAACTGGAATATTTCGAAAAGCGAGGCGGTGCTATGGTGGAACTGCGTTTTCAACACGCCAAAATTCCCAAACAAATTATTCCCGCTTATCTGCTGTTTCCGGCTACGGAAATCGACATAAACCGGGGGGTAGAGTACGAATTGTTTCCCAACCCCGCCCGGGATGTTTTTACCTTTCAAATTCTTTCCGGGCAGGTGGCCAATCATTATTTGCATCTGTTCAACGGTCTCGGGCAAAGGATGTGGTCCCAGACGGTGATTAGTGACGCGCTGCGCACGGAGATCGCAGTTCCGGTAGCCAACTTGCCGGCGGGTGTCTACTACCTATTAGTAGAGTCAGAGGGGAAAGAACGCTATTTTCCGGTCATGGTGCATTGATTAATGGCCGGGATGCAGGCTTATCGCCAAATTAACCCTTATATTTAGCGGATACACCCAAAACGTAAACTTCAAAGCCACTTGGTATGCCAAACTTTCTACAGCGCCTATGGGATAACGCCAGAGCCGGAGAAACTAAAAACCGCGCGCATTTCGAATTGGAACGCCGCAAGATCGACCGGGCGGAAAGCCTGGGCGAGTCCTTCCAGCCCCGCAAGCACTACTTCCAGATGATCATCAACGAAATGTTTCTGGCCCACCAACGGCAGTGGTTTGCCCAGTACGATCCCATGGTGTTTTCCGTTCTGTCTCATATTTACGATAAGGATATTGTGGAAGTGCCCAAGGTCACCGGCCCGGCCTTGTTGAGTCATTTCAAACAGGAGATCCCGCTGGGCATGGTTTTTAAAGACACGCCGGTGTCCGGATATCATCCCTATCAAGGTGGAGCCGTTAGCTTCACGGTTATTCTGGGCCAGCTGCAACGACAAAACAACGCCGACCGCCTGCTCAACGTCATCGAACAAGTATCGGGGGCGATCAACCCTTCCAATAGCCTGACTTCTTTTCTGCAAGTAGCCACCACCATTGTCGACGGGGTGGAATCACTGCTAGGGCTGTCTCAATCCAAGGCGCTGGTCGGCATCCGGGCAACGATCAATCCCAATATCGGACAGGAGTTGGAGCCCGCCTATTACGTACTGATCGATGCTGAAAGCGATGCTATTGACCGCGCCAAGTTCTGGGTTAAGGATAACCAGCTATGCTACGGCGATGATCTGGCTTCCGCCGAACCTTACCGCGAGCACGACTTCGTGCTGTTCAGCATTGTACAGGGCCTTCGCCGGGACGACGAGCGCACCCTTTCTTTTTATCCGCTTTGGGAAACCACTCAGGATTTGGCGGCCCGCCCCGACGCCCACCACTGGAAGGAGGCCAAAGCCCACTTCAATACTTTAAAGCGCCAGCTGCTCAATAGCCCGGATTTGACCAGGCCCGATTACCAACGCCTGCGTAACTACTTTTTGGAGGAGATCAAACGGCGCCGCGAAGAAACCGTCATGGAAAGTGATCTCGGCGGCCGTAGCGCCGGCTTCAGCTCCGAGGAGCAAGAGATGCAGCGCATCGCCGACGAGCTCGATGCGCTCGACGATTTTTAAACCCACAGCCCACCACCCGCTATGGATTTTGAGTTGATCATCACCATCGAGGATGAGACGAAAGTATCGGCGCGCCGCAGTGACGACCAGTCCATTGCCCGGGGAGAACTGGAATACGATGACCTGCGGCGGCAGACGATACAGATTTTCCAGGATTGGCTCAACCGGGGGCGCATCACGCGGCGCCGGGAGCTCGAGGTGCTGGGCACCCATCTCTTTCGCACCGTTTTTAACGATAACAAGATCTTGTCTAAATACCAGGAGGCCCTGCGGCAAGTGGAGGGCGACCAGCGCCTGCGTATTCAGCTCTGCTTTGAAGAGCAAGCCGCGGCCCTGGCCTCCTGGCCCTGGGAATTTCTCTATTACAACTTGCCGGGAAGTGAGACCTACTTCTTTGCGGTGCGCAATAAGCTGGTGCTTTCCCGCTTTATCGACCTGAATATTTCGCGCGATAACCTGGTGCCCGAAGACGAGCCGGTACGGATACTGGTGGTGAGCGTAAAACCCAGCCGGAATAACGATACCGAAGAGGCGGAACTCGGCCTGGAATCGGTAGCCACCCGCCCCGTCGCCACCCGGGAAGTGGTCAAGGTGATCGAAGAGCTTAAGGAAAAACACGCCGTCACCATCGAAAAAATGGAGCAACCCACCGCCTACGAGTTTTCCCGTAAAGTGGAAGCATTCGAGCCCCATATCCTCCATTTTATCGGGCACGGGCAGTACCACCGCGGTAAAAACAACAGCCTGATTTCCTTTATGGAGGCCGACAAAAAGACGGTCAATTGGGTGGAGGATACTTATTTTGCCGAGTATTTTGACCTCGTCAAACCACGGTTGGTGTTCTTACACCTTTGCGAGGGAGGTACAACCGAGTACGACACTTTCTACGAGACCTTTTCCGGATTGGCTCCCAAACTCATCAAGAAGGGCATCCTGGCCGTGGTGGCCATGCAGTATCCCATCAGCAATAACGACGCCAAGACCTTTTGTCTCGAATTCTACGGCAAGCTCATGGAGAATGCCCCGGTGGACTACGCCGTACAATCGGGCCGGGCCAACATCACCCGCCGCGATAATACGGCCTGGGATAGCCGCCGCTTCGGAACTCCCGTTTTGTACATGCGCAGCAAGGACGGGCAAATCCTCACGGTGGGCAAGCGCCGGACCGGTGAGGGCGCCGGCGCGGGCAAGTCGGGTAGGGTGGGCGGCCAATCCGAAAGTCCATCCCCGGAAGTGAAACCCTCCGCTGCCGGTAAAACCGAGCCGGAAAACGGCCGGCCCGTTCAACCCGATATTGGCGCCCTCATCTCCGAGGTCATCCAACTCGGGTTAAAACAAGGACTTCCCAATGACGAACTGGAAAGGCTGCTCATCACCCTGGGAAGTTTCCAGGGGTTGGAAGCCCAGAAATTACAACTACGGATCATCGACTTACTCAAGACCGAGACCGTAGCCGTCAATAACGTGTTGATTCAATTACTCAAAACCATGTAAGCGGTCGTCATGGATGCCGGAACAGACCCCAACGCAGCTTACCGAGCCTTTCGGGAAAAATTAACCCGCCGCCTGCGCATTGCGGAAGAAGATTCGCAGACGGGGAGGTTATGGTTGTTGGCAGCGCAATATTTGCGCAAGCAGCTGGAGGGAAATGCTCCGGAGGACGCACAGGCTTTGCGGGAAATGCTGCTGCAATTGCGGGATGAGTTGAATCAGGACCTGCACGATCTGCGCCAATTGAGTAACCTGTTACCGGGATTTATCCAGGAGGCCGAAAAAGGCCTTCAAAGCGTGGAATACTCGGCCCACTATCGCCGGGCCCACTGGGCATCGCGCCTGGCGGAATTGCAAAACGCCTTTGCCGAAAAGGCGGAAAACGCCGTCGGGTTGTGGACCCAACTGTTTGCCGAAAGCCTGGGACAGTGGCGCCTGGACCACTGCCGGGAATTGGTGGATATACCCTACGAGCTGCCCGCTTCGGCTTTATTTCTCCGGCCGCTCTTCCAAACCGGGTTGACTGCTTTGTCGCAGGGACAGCCCACTCAGGCCTTGGGCATGCTAAATTACCTCACCCGCAAAAGCAACAAACGCGATACGGGGCCGGAAAAAGAAACCCGGGCCCTGTTGCTGGTATTGTCCGGAAGGATTTATTTAAAAGAATCCAAAAATTACGCCCAGGCCAAAGCGGATTTTGACCGGGCGTCGGAACTATTGCCCCGCGATAGTCGTCCGCCGGCGGCGCTGAGTCAGTATTACCTGGCGGTCAACGATATCGATGCAGCCGAAAAGGCCGCCCGCAAAGCTTGCGAACAAACCGCGGCCGCTCCCAGCGGATTTATAAGCATGGGCCTTCTACTCGAGCACAAACAGCTCTGGCGCGATGCCCGGGAATGGTACGAACGAGCACTGGATTTGATCGAACGCCTAGAAGATCCTTACCTGGAAGTAACCGGACTGCTGGCGCCCGTCAGCGGCCAATTACTCCAGCAGCTGGCCCGGCGTCTGGAAGCCGACCGGCCCGGGATCGCTCTCAAAGCCGCGGATGCAAGCTTGGCCTACACCCTTCCTCCCGACGGTCAGTATCCCGAGAAAACCATCCACCAGCTCCGGGGAGCGCTGCTCCTGCGCTTGGAACGCCCCCAGGAAGCAGCAAATTCATTGCTGGAAGCCGGTAAACGATACCTTTGGGACCGCCAATCCGACCTGGCGGAGAAAAGCTTGCGCCGTTCTCTGGAGTTGGACGACAGCAAAACAAATACCTACTGGTTTCTGGTTTCCGCTTTGCGGGATCGGGCCTTAAAACTAAGTGACCACCGGGAAATGCGCCGCATCGGGGAAGAGGCTATAAACCTCTGGCAACGCGGCACGAGCCATGTTGGACCAGACCAACAGGAAGTATGGGTACTGTTGGAAAGGGCCCTGCTCAATGAAGTGTTGCTGACGGCCGAAAAAGAAAAACAAAAGGTCCTCCACCAGGAATCCTTTAAAGATAACCTCTTGTGGCAAGGGATCGCTTACATCGTCCGTGCCCTGCTAATCAACTTCAAGGATGTCTATTCCTGGACCAACCTCAGCCGTTTTTTGCGGATGCTGCGGGGCGATCAATTGACCCGGAACACCACCCGTATCGCCCAGGAATGCGACGAGCAAAAAACCTACTCCCTGGAAGAACGAATCATCATTCTTACCAATACCGGCGCAAATAAGGAGGCTC
>CAYWHT010000212.1:0-7149 GCA_964458135.1 uncultured Saprospiraceae bacterium
TCGCCAAAATACCCCTCCCAAAACATCAAAGAACTTATTACACAGTGTACTAGTCGTTCTTAGAAGTAAAGTAAGATTCCTTCACCTCCTGCCCACTTTCAATCATCTCCAGGCGCTCTTTAAACTCATTGGATACATCCAACTGGTCTTTACGCGCGTAAATCTCCTTGAGGGCGATCAGCGTGTTGATGTCGTTGGGATTGATTTTTTCGCAGCGCTTGAAGTAAGGTAGCGCTTTGTCAAATTCATCGAGCATTTTTTGCTGGATCTCCTGGAATTTACGGGTGCCCTCCTCGGAATAGTCGTCGGAAAGGGCTTTGAGATCCTCAGTCATGGAGGCCGCCTTATTGTAGTAAAGCGTACCGATGCTGTAGATCGCGTCGAAGTAGTCCGGATCTTTCTCCAGGGCGCGCTTGTAGTAGTCCAGGGCGCTATTGAAGTATTCTTCCGCTTTCTCCAGATTGGCGGCGCTGTCTTTTTCCATTTCCTTTTGGTAGAGGCGGTCGTAGACGTTGCCGGTGGTAGCGTAGAGCGAGAGGTTGTCCGGCTCTTTTTCGATGGCCTGATCCAGTTTTTGGATGAGCACGTCCAGCTTGCCGATTTTCAGGTAGTGGTTGATCTCGGCAAACAGCAGGGTAGTTTGCTCGGGGAAACGCTTACGCCCCTCTTCGAGATACTTAAAGGCCTCTTCGGGAGACGTCTCCTTGGACTTGATCTTGTACATGGCCTCGTAGACCGTAGCTTCATTGTAACCTTTTTCATAGAGCGGCATGAAGTACTGCTCGGCCATAGCCAGGTTGTTGGCGTTCAAGGCGGCCAGGCCGGTAATGAACAACTGATTCTGATAGTCCTCATCCGTTTTGATCGTGCCTTCTTCCCCCAGCTCTTCCAATTTCTCGTGGAGTGTGAGCACCTCCTTAAACTGAGCAAAGGCCATATTGTAATCACCTTGCTCGTAGGCTGCAATTCCCAGGTTACTCAGATTGGGCTGCACCTTTTGGAAGCCTTCAATAGCGTCTTTTTCCTGAGAATTTTTCTCGGCGGTTTCCAGGGCCTTCTTAAAAGCCTCGCTTGCCTGCAGGGCGGGAGCGTTGACGTCGGGCAAATCTTCCATTTTGCCGACCTCCTGTTGCAACGCTTGTCCGAGCGCGGACTCCCCTTGGGATTTAACTTGACGAATTTTTACGATCTGAGTAGCAATCGTATTGTATACCCGGGCCTGAGTAAGCCAAACCTCGGCTACCGTTTTATCTTTTTCGGCCTTTTCAACCATCTCGGCGGCTTGCTTGATCATTTCCATGGCCTTTTTCAGCTGCTCAGGATTATTCGCCGGATCATCATTGTAATCTTCGAGTGCATCCTCCGCATCGCGTTGCAGATCCCTGACATCCTGCGCCTGTATGGTAGCGACGAGCAGGAATAGCGAAAGGAAACTTAAAATAAATTGCTTCATGATGTTGAGCATTTGTGTTTGAATAAAACTGTTTTTCGTTGTCGACAGAGCTAATTTAGTTTGCTTAACAATAAAACGCAAAAAAGCATTTAGTTACTTGTTGATACGGCACCCTAACAGTATGGTCACCAAAAACCGGATGCGGACTGCCTTTTTTAACGCCTATTTAACTTTTAATCTTTTCCGCCTTCGACGATAGCTTCTTGGTCTTCTTCTTTTGGAATAACGGCCACATCCGCAATCTGGTCGCTTTCATCCAGCCGGATGACCCGTACGCCCTGTGTCGCCCGTCCCATAGTGGGAATTTCGTTGACGGCAATGCGAATGATGATGCCCGAACGATTAGTGATCATGAGGTCATCGGTTTCCCGTACGGCTTTGATGCCGATCAGGGCGCCCGTACGCGAGGTGAGGTTCATGGTCTTGACCCCCTTTCCTCCGCGATTGGTGCGCCGGTATTCCTCCACCAGCGACTTTTTGCCGTTGCCTTTTTCCGAAACTACCAGTATGGAGTACTGATCGTCTTCCGGATCGATGCACATCATTCCTACGGCCGCGTCGCCGGAAGCCTCGTCCAGCGAAATGCCCCGCACACCAGCGGCCGTACGCCCCATGGAGCGCACTACCTCTTCCTGGAAGCGAATAGCGTAACCGCTGCGACTAGCGATAAAAACTTCTTTCTGGCCATTGGTCAGGCGCGCTTCCAGCAAGTTGTCGCCTTCGTTGATATTGATGGCGATGATGCCGCCCGCACGCGGGCGGGAGAAAGCCTCCACGGCCGTCTTCTTGACCAAACCCTTGCTGGTGCAGAAAAGGATGTAGTGATTTTTGAGAAACTCCTCGTCCGTAAGGTCTTTAATTATAATGGAAGCCCGGATGCGATCTTCCCGGGGAATGGACAGGATATTCTGAATTACCCGCCCACCGGAAGTTTTGGTCGCTTCGGGAATTTCGTATACGCGCAGCCAGAAACAACGCCCACTCTCGGTAAAGAGGAGCAGGTAATTGTGATTGCTGGCAATGAGCATTTGCTCGATAAAATCCGTCTCGCGGGTTTTACTGCCGCGCGAACCGCGGCCGCCCCGGCCCTGCGTGCGGTATTCCGCAACTGGCGTGCGTTTGATGTACCCCAAATGGGAAATGGTCACCACCACGTCTTCGTCTTCGATCAGATCTTCTATGCTGATCTCGCCTTCGGCGTAGCTGATCTGAGTGCGCCGCTCATCCCCGTACTTTTCTTTCAGCTCCGAAAGTTCTTCCTTAATAATGTCGCGCTGCATCTCTTCGCTCTCCAGGATGGACTTTAGGTGGGCGATCGTGCGTTGCAACTCTTCGTATTCTTCGCGAACTTTATCGCGCTCCAGCCCGGTCAGCTTTTGCAGGCGCATCTCCAGGATGGCTTTGGCCTGCACTTCGGACAGCTCGAAGCGTTCCATCAATCCGTTGCGCGCCTCTTCCACCGTGCCGGAGGCGCGGATCAACTCGATCACTTCATCCAGGTTATCCAGCGCAATCAGAAGACCTTCCAGGATATGGGCACGTTCTTCCGCCTTTTGCAGGTCGTAGCGGGTGCGCCGTACAATGACCTCCAGACGGAACTGGATAAACTCCTCGATAATATCCTTGAGGTTGAGCGTCATGGGCCGGCCGTTGACCAAGGCCACGTTGTTGACGCCGTAGGAAGTCTGCAGGGAAGTGAACTTGTACAATTGGCTGAGCACCACCTTGGCGATGGCGTCTTTACGCACTTCCACTACGATGCGCAATCCCTGCCGGTCGGATTCGTCGCGGATATCGCTCACCCCGACGATTTTTTTGTCGTTCACCAACTCGGCCATTTTCGCTACGAGCACCGATTTATTGATCTGGTAGGGAATTTCGGTGATGATGATGCGCTCTTTATCGGCGCCGGTCGTCTCAATTTCGGCTTTTCCGCGCACCACTACCCGGCCGCGGCCGGTTTCCATAGCCTCTTTAACCCCTTTGACGCCGTAGATGACTCCTCCGGTTGGAAAATCGGGCGCCTGGACGTACTTGGTCAGCTCCTCGATGGAGATTTCCGGATGATCCACCGTAGCGATGATGCCGTCGACAACTTCACTAAGGTTATGGGGCAACATATTGGTAGCCATACCGACGGCAATGCCCGAAGCGCCGTTGACCAGCAGGTTGGGCAGGCGAGTCGGCAAAACGGTGGGCTCGTAGAGCGAGTCGTCAAAATTTAGGGCGAAATCGACCGTGTCCTTGTCGATGTCGGCCAGCATTTCCTCGCTGATGCGACGCAGTCGGGCCTCGGTATAACGCATGGCGGCGGGGCTGTCGCCGTCCATAGAACCGAAATTGCCCTGACCGTCAACGAGCGGATAGCGCAACGACCACCACTGCGCCATACGCACCATGGTGTCGTAGACCGATGAATCACCGTGGGGATGGTATTTACCCAACACCTCCCCGACGATACGCGCCGATTTTTTGTGGGCTTTATTCATCGTTAATCCCAGTTCCGACATCCCGTACAACACCCGGCGATGCACCGGTTTCAAACCGTCGCGTACATCCGGCAACGCCCTGGACACAATGACCGACATCGAATAATCGATATAGGCCGATTTCATCTCTTCCTCGATATTAATGGGAACAATACGCTGATTGGAAGCCATTTATCGCTTTTAGGTTAATGCTTGATTGGACCGTACCCAATTGAGGTGCAAAAATACGAAATATTCTTTGTATGTAGTTAGTGCGGGGGCGTGTCAAAAGTCGAGCTTCCGTTTGGATTTTCCCCTTTACGCCCTTCTACGATTGCTAACTTCTTCGGCAATTTAATGCCCGGGCCACCAAACCATTTCCCGCCTTATTCATTCTCATTGCGATATTCAAAATTCGCTACTTTCGCACAAATTTGAACCCATGGCCCAAAATGTAAAACCCTACCGGGAGGACGGAAGCAAGAAGGAACAGGTTACCCGCATGTTTGACCGGATTGCGCCATACTACGACTTGCTCAACCGCTTATTATCGGTGGGCATCGACGTTTACTGGCGCCGCCGCGCCATCCGCCTGCTCCGGGAGCATTCCCCGCAGAAGGTTCTCGACGTAGCCACGGGCACCGCCGATGTGGCCCTGGAGGTTTACCGGCAGGTGCAGCCCCAACGGATTATCGGACTCGACATTTCCAACCAGATGCTCGATATCGGCCGGCAAAAGATTCGCAAACAGCAGCTCTCCGGTGTTATCGACCTGCAACAGGGCGACTCCGAAAATCTGCCTTTTACCGACAATACTTTCGACGCCATTACCGTTGCCTTTGGGGTCCGCAACTTTGAAAATCTGGAAAAAGGACTTGCGGAGATGCAGCGGGTGCTGCAACCCGGCGGTCAATTGATCGTCCTGGAATTTTCCCGCCCGCGACATTTTCCTTTTAAACAGCTTTTTAACGCCTATTTCAAATACATTTTACCGGTAATTGGGCGTTTAACCTCCCGAGACCCTAAGGCCTATAAATACCTTTACGAATCGGTGCAGGCCTTTCCCGACGGAGACGATTTCATGGCAATTTTGCAAAAAACGGGATACAAACCGGATCGATGCATACCATTAACACTCGGCATTTCTTCCGTGTACACGGCTACCAAATAGCCTTGCTGTTCGCTTTCGTTTTGATTAGCCTTACGGCAAATGCGCAACGCGGCAGCGGCAACTATAACTTTTTTGACTTTCAGCAAAAACCCTACTACTTCGGCATCACCCTGGGGATTAACAGCTCCCAGTTCAAGCCATTCCGCTCCGGCGATTTTATCGAAAGCGACAGTATCTTCGGGGTGGAATCGGTTAGCGGTCCGGGTTTTAACCTCGGCATCATCACCAACCTCAAAATGGGGCAATACTGGGACTTGCGTTTTCTGCCCACGCTTTCCTTCGCCGAACGCAGCATCAATTACAGCCGGGATACGGAATCGGAATTTATCACCCAACGCAACATCGAATCGGTATTTGTCGAAATGCCTTTTCACCTCCGTTACAAATCGGCCCCCTTTAACGACCTGCGCATCTTCGCCATCGCCGGCGTCAAATACGCTTTCGACGTAGCCAGCAACTCCCGCGCCCGCGATGCTGAGGAACTGGTGCGCATCGCCCCCAACGAGTTCTCCCTGGAGTACGGCGCCGGAGTGCAGTTTTTCTTCCCCTTCTTTATCTTTTCACCGGAATTCAAAATCTCCCACGGCATCGGCAATACATTGATCTTCAATTCCAATATTGAAGAATCCAGCGTGCTGGAAAAGATGCTTTCGCGAACGTTTACCATATCGCTGCATTTCGAGGGATAGGCCTCAACAATGCCCGGACTCTTCCACCAAGGCGATCACCTCCGGAAAAAAGCCTTTAAACTCCCTATCCAGAGCCGGCAAATCCCGCTCCAGGGATTCAATGGCTCCGTCCAGTCGGAATGGCTGAGACACGCGCCCTTTCATAAACTGAAAAGCCCGCGCCAGCCCGGCTTTCGAGCAATAACCGGAAAGCCAGTCTTCGGCAATCATGCGGGTGAGACGTTGCTGCAGGTGGACCGGCAAAAGGAATTGTTTGCGCTCCAGCCGCCGGTATACCGAATCAATAAAGCCATTCAGAGGCTCCTTACTGTATTTTTCAAAATGGCGAGCCAGCAGGTAATCGTAGAAAACATCAATGACCACGGGGGCGTACTTGCGGTGATCGCCGTACAAACGCCGCACCCCCCGAAGCACCAAGGGGTGTTGATCGGTAAAGCTATCGATCTGCCGGTGCAGGAACACGCCGTCGCGCACCTTCGGCGGATAATCCGGCAAATGCCGGTTCCGGATAAAGTCAGCCACGTAGTTGCCGAGCAACAAATCATCATCCTGACAAGAGAGAAACAAATGGGCTAAAAAATTCATGTGAAGAACTCCAAATTAAGGCTATCTTTGCCGCGTTTTTGACTGGAGGCGCCCCAAAATTAGAGCTTCTTGGGATTTTTAGTTTCGGCGCCGCCTCCCCACTGACGACCTGTACAAAATTAAACACTCCTATGGCATTGCAATGTGGCATTGTGGGCCTGCCCAATGTAGGAAAATCCACGCTATTTAACGCACTAACTTCCGCCAAGGCGCTGGCGGCCAACTACCCTTTCGCCACCAAAGATCCCAACGTGGGCGTCATCACCGTGCCCGACGAGCGGCTCGAAACGCTCGCCAAACTGGTGCAGCCCCAAAAGGTGTCGCCCACCACCATTGAGATCGTAGATATTGCCGGCCTCATCAAAGGGGCCAGCCAGGGCGAAGGCCTCGGCAACCAATTTCTGGCCAACATCCGGGAAGTAGACGCCATCGTGCACGTCATACGCTGCTTCGAAAACGATAACGTCGTTCACGTCGACGGCCAGGTCGATCCCGTACGCGATAAAGAAATTATCGACATGGAGCTCATCCTCAAAGACAGCGAAACCGTAGAAAAGCGACTCGACAAGCTCCGCAAGCAGGCCAAAAGCGGTAAAAAGGAAGACCAACAAATGGTGGCCATCGCCGAAAAAGTGCTGACCCACCTGGAAAGCGGCCAACCCGCCCGAACACTCGAAATGGAAAAAGAAGAAGCCGAACCAGTGCGCGAATTCCAACTACTCACCGACAAACCCATCCTCTACGTCTGCAACGTGGACGAAGAGGCCGTGGAAACCGGCAACG
>CAYWHT010000213.1:0-483 GCA_964458135.1 uncultured Saprospiraceae bacterium
CGAAAAAATAGCGGCGTCATATTTTCACAAATCCTGAGTTGTCAGACTATATATAAAAAGGGAAAATTTTTTGACTCATTTGATTGCTATATAGCTATAAATAAATGTTAAGAGGATAAGCTTTGTCATGAGTAAAAATGGACTACGGGAATATTGCCAAGCTTTAACCCGGCAATTCGACGCCATTCCGGAAAATCGCAAAACCGCCCTGGAACAGTTGGGCCGATATCTGGCCGGAAGTTCGGGTAAGGAGCAACCCGTTCGGGTAACCTTCATTTGCACCCACAACTCCCGGCGCAGTCAGATGGCGGAACTGTGGATGCGGGCCGCCGCCGATTGGTGTGGATTGAGCGGGGTCGAATCTTTTTCGGGGGGAACCGAGAGCACGGCCTTTCACCCGAATGCGGTAGCCGCCCTGCAACGGGCTGGTTTTGACATTCGGCGGGCTCGCGCCGGTGAACAGGCCGGCAATCCGGTGTACGA
>CAYWHT010000213.1:493-5006 GCA_964458135.1 uncultured Saprospiraceae bacterium
CGCCTGAATGAAACCGATCCGCCGGCAAGCCTGTTTTCCAAGGTCTACGATGCGGCGGCCAACCCTCAGCGGAATTTTGCCGCCGTCATGGTATGCTCCGACGCGGATGAGAACTGTCCCTTCGTGCCGGGCGCCAATTTTCGGGTATCCCTGCCTTTTGAAGATCCCAAACATTTTGATGATACGCCCGGGGAGATCAACGCTTATGACGTTAGCTGCGAAATGATTGGCCGGGAGTTGCTCTACGCGGCTTCGCTGGCTCGGCAGTTTGCAGAATAAGACATATTAAGCGACCCGTGCAATCAATAATAGCGCCTCGGGAACCTTCGCCTTGGCTAAAGAAAAAATCGCTGGCCCATCAAAACCCAACACTTATTAATCGCACCTCACTAAGGTTCATATTGCAAGTTTTTAAGATTTATTGGCGTGCCGCGGAATTTCCACGGCACTTTTTTACTTATCTCGATTATGAATAAAGAAGCCACCCAAACGACAAAAAAGCGCCTGCCCTTTTTGGAGCAGTACCTCACCCTTTGGATATTTCTGGCCATGGCCATTGGGGTAGGAATCGGCTATTTTTTTCCCACGGCGGCCAAGGCGATTGACGCCTATTCCAGCGGTTCGACGAATATTCCGATTGCCGTGGGGCTCATCCTGATGATGTACCCGCCATTGGCCAAAGTCGATTACCGGTTATTGCCAAAGGTCTTTGCCAATACCAGGATTTTGGGTATTTCGCTAGTATTGAACTGGATCGTGGGGCCGGTATTGATGTTTGTCCTCGCCCTCGTATTTTTGCGTGATGAGCCGGCCTACATGACCGGTTTGATTCTGATCGGATTAGCCCGGTGCATTGCCATGGTTTTAGTCTGGAACGATCTGGCCGAGGGGAGTAGCGAATACGGCGCCGGTTTAGTGGCGCTGAACAGCATTTTTCAGGTATTCTTTTACAGTTTTTACGCCTGGGTTTTCATCACGGTTTTACCACCGTTTTTTGGCTTTGAGGGCGCCATCGTCGACATTTCGATCGGCGCCATCGCGGAAAGTGTGGCCATTTATCTGGGCATTCCTTTTCTGGCGGGGCTGCTGAGCCGTATTTTGCTGGTGCGGTTCAAGGGGGAAGCGTGGTACCGTCAGAAGTTTATTCCTTTCATTTCCCCCATCACCTTAATTGCCTTGTTAGCCACCATCATTCTGATGTTCAGCCTTAAGGGCGAATTGATCGTACAAATTCCGCTCGATGTGGTGCGCATCGCCATTCCTTTGTTGATCTATTTTATCGCCATGTTTTTGATCAGCTTTTTTACGAGCAAGGCCCTGGGGGCCGATTATGCGCGCAATGCCTCCATTTCCTTTACGGCGGCCGGCAATAACTTTGAACTGGCAATCGCGGTAGCCATCGCCGTTTTCGGTCTGAACTCGGGCCAGGCTTTTACCGGAGTCATCGGCCCTCTCGTGGAAGTGCCGGCTTTGATTGCCCTGGTGAACGTGTCTTTATGGCTGCGCAAGCGGGGATACCGGCAGCCGAAGTTGGGCTGAACCGGCTCTATTTTTCCTTCACGAGCCGGATACTTCCGGGTAGCCATTGCTCGCCATCCCGCCATTTTAAGAGATAGACGCCCGGCGGGAGGGCGTGCCCGAATTGCAGAGAAGTAGAGAAAGGGAATGACCAGCTTTTCAGCGGTTGTCCCAGGGTATTGAACAGGATGGCTTCGACATTGGAAAATCCACCTCCGGCCCGGTATTCCAGATTGAAGGCATTGCGGCTCGGGTTGGGATAGATGCGGAAGTCTAACGGGCCTTCTGCGAAAGATTGGGATTTACCCCGGATAACGGTTTGGCCCAGCGTATCCCGTTGGCGGATCGGTTTGAGGGATGCGTCCAGGCGATTCACTACGCCTTGTTGCATGACGACGGTGCGGGACAGCGGCTGGTAACCGGATTTTTGAAAAGTGATGGCAAAAGCACCCGCGGCAGCTTGCCCGGTGGCGTAGCGGCCCGAAGCGTTGCTGCGTTCCTTCTTGGCGCGCGGGGCCGTAATGTCCACTTCCACTCCGCTTAGGGGCCGGCCAGTATCGGCGTCGGTGATCCGGCCCTCCACCCAGCAGGCGCGCTCCAGCCGGGGTCGCAGCACGAACAGGCCATTCTCAATGTCGGAAACGGCTACCAGGCCGGAAGCAAAAAAGGGATAAACACCCCAGGCGCCGCTGAACCCTTCCGCCGGTGACGGAGCCGTATCGAATTGCCCGACCTCTACCAGATTGTGCGGGCGGGAAGCATCGGCAATCACGAGGCCTTCCACGTAATGGGCAATCATCAAATAGTCGTCCTTCACCAATACATTGTGGGGGATGACACTCCGGTTCAGACTTTGGGTAGGACGAAATTGATCCAACTCCCGAATGTCGGCAGGATCGGTAATATCGTAAGCGGCAACGGGGGCATTGACTCTTTCGTCGGTGGTGAAAGCGGTGTGGCCGTCATCGGAAAGCCAGGCGTTGTGGGTGAAGCTAAAGGGGGTGGGGCGCGCGCCCAGCCGTTGCGGATTGCTTTTATCGGAAACATCGTATAAAGTCAATTGCCCCGCAAGAAGCTCGGAAGACAATGCCAGGTCGTTGCGCACGTAAACGTCGTGGGCGTACTCGGATGGTCCTCTTCCCACCAATTCGGGTTGGGGGGCGCCCGTTGCGTCGTTTTTGCCGCCGTACAGATCTACGATTAGCAATCCGCCGTCGTTGAGGTTGCATCCCGCCAGGTAGGCAAAGCCCGCTTCGTCGACGTACAGATTGTGGCAGGACCTCAGAGGAGGAGCGCCTGTAGGACCGCGCCAGCGCTCGAAACCCACCGAATCGGGGAGCGGGGAAAGGTCGAGTATCCAGAGCCCTTCGTTCACGTTTTCGGCTAGGACGAAGGCGTAGTGGCCGTGGGTTTTGATATCTCGCCAAAAGGTGCTCTCTCCGGGCGCCCGGTAGACTTCTTTTAGGTTGCCGGGGTCGGCCAGGGAAACGATGGAAAGGCCGTCCTCCAGTCCGACCAGCGCGTATTCCGCGCCGTCCGGCGCCGTCCAGCCCCAAATATCGTTGAGCCGTTGATCGTATTCCAGGCGGTCGGTAAGGGCTACGTTAAATTGCGCGTGGGCGCTACTGCAAAGCATGAGCCACGGGCATAGGAAAAATAGGCGATACATGCAGCAATTATTTAGGCGTTGTGGTAAACTATGGCAATAATGACGCTACTTCAATACCTACTGAAGGTCAACCACCGCCAGGGTGAGCCGGCTTACACAAATAAGTCGTTCCCGCTCGTCTACGATTTCGATATTCCAGACTTGCACCTTGCGCCCGATGCGGTAGGGCTTGACGGTTCCGTAGACGAAGCCTTCCCGCACGCCCCGCAAGTGACTGGCGTTGATGTCTACCCCGACGACGCTTTTAGCGGCCACATCCTCCAGGCAAAGTACGCCGGCCACGCTGCCCAGCGTTTCGGCGAGCGCGGCGGAGGCGCCGCCGTGGAGCAATCGCGCCGGTTGCACGGTGCGGTGGTCTACCGGCATGCGGGCGCGCAAAAAATCTTCACCGATCTCGGTGAATTCAATACCCAGGGTTTCGACCATGGTCTCTTCCGACATCCGTTGTAATCCTTCCAGCGTGGGCTGTTGTTTCCAGAGCATAAACACCTTTTTACCGTGAAAATAGGATTTTAAACCTCTACTTTTTCTTTACTTTCCGCCTTTAGGGGCGGAGTGTCGGCTACGGGTTCTTTGCCGGTGCGCCCGGAACGGCGGCGGTAGAGGTGAATCAGTCGGGCGTACCAGGTCACGCCTACAATATAGAACCCTACCGTGATGAGGAAGATACTGACGTAGCGGAAATCCATCTGCCGCAACCAACCAAAAATTTTCATGGACACAAACCAGCTGCCCGCCCAGATGGAGGCGTTAAGAGCGCTGACAATCTCCTGATTCCGCCGCCCCACGTAGTACATGACCAGTTCGGAAGTCATCGGGCGGGCGGCGCTCATCAGGGGTTGGCGTACGACGTAGAAAAACATGGCGATGTAGACCGCGTATTCCCATTGGTTGTAGTATTCCGTCAGTCCCAGCATCAGCAGGGCGAAGATGGAAATCGACTGGAAAAAGGTGATGGCGATGCGGTAACCGAAACTGCGGCGAATGTAGGGCATAAAAAACATGACCACGCCAACCAGCAAAAAGGTAAGCGATCCGACCACCGAGAAGGCTTCCGAAGGGACGTCGTGAATATGCAGAAAAAACAGGCTAATGACGGGAATGGTAAATCCGGCGCCAACTGCAATGATAAAGGTGGGGGTCAGGGCGCGGAAGATCGTCCGCCAATCGTATCCGTAAATTACTTTGCGAAAGGGAATGCGTTCCGAACGGTTTTCCGAGCGTCGTACGCGGGCAATAAATAAAATGCTGAACAACGAAAGCGTAGCGATGATTTGCAGCACCGTCTTTTCGTCGAATATATCCGGCCGCAAGCTGTGCAGCAAG
>CAYWHT010000213.1:5016-7134 GCA_964458135.1 uncultured Saprospiraceae bacterium
CAAGTAATTCCCCGCTCCGGTGATAAAAAAGGTGACTGGTAGCGATAAAAAAGAGAGCGAAAAAGCTTCCGAATGGCGATCCTTGCGCGTGTTGAGCAAAATAAAGGGCAAAACCGTCACTTGCATGCAAGTGTAGGCGATGCCCCAGCCCATGATGGCGCCGTTGAGCACCTGGTCCCAGCGCCAATCGATACTCAACAGGATCAGATGTGAGAGCAATGGAACGCCGATCGCCGCTACGTAAAACAGCGGCTTGAGCCGCCGCCCCTTGATGTAAAGGCCCAGGGGAAAAGCAAGCAGGCAGACGGCAAAAAAGCGATAGGAGAGCACATCCGAAATTTGGTAATCGGCGTAGCCTTCCTTGCTCATGTAATAATTGAGCAACAGAAAAAAGGAAGTATTGACCGCCTGAATGCAAAACTGGGCGGCGATGATCAGTAAAGTATGTCTTTCCAGTTTAAGATAGCCCCGAAAGGCCGTCTTGACAGGACTCATAGGCAGTGTGTAGTTTCGCGGGTGAAACAACAGGGAGATGCTATGTAGCCTACCTTTTGCTACCGCTTAATTGCTTGACAGTTCCCCCTGAGGTGTCGTTTGTTAGCGCTGGAATCAGTGGGCCGGTGGTGGTTCCTGTCCGAGCAGGACTAAGGAAAAGGTTTCCCGGAATTGCTTAAACCATGCTTTGAGCTGGGGGGGTAATTCGTTGGCCGAAACAGCCTTAAAACCATTCTCTTTGGCAAATAGTTCGATCGGGGCGGGAATGATCGCCAGGCGGGGCCTCCGGCTGCGGTAGAGGGCTTCGTGAAACAACCACTTGTGTTTGGGGTGCTCTCCCTTGGTGGGCAGGACGATCCAGTGCGTTTTGGCGCCAGTGTTAAAATAAATCCCTTGGCCGGCCCTTTCGTGCTCGCTCCATTCCAATTGTTGCCATCCCGAACGGGGAGGAGCCTGGAGGAAGGAAAGATCGGGCAGGGCGGTCCCGGCCTGGGTTTGGTGCAGGGTTTTTCCATTGCACAACGCCAGTTCCAAAAAAGCAATGACGCCACTCCAATCCTGCGGGTGCAAATGCTTCCAGTAACCGTCGCGCCGCATCCAGGTTAGTTGTCGTTTGGCGTAACGCCGGGTATTCCGCTTGATGAGCCGCACGGTTTCTTCCAGGCTGTGTTGACCGTCGAAATACTCAAAAAACTCCCGGTAGCCCACGGTGTCGAGGGCGGGGCGGTTCCGGAAGGGGTGCAGGCGGCGGGCTTCTTCTTCCAGGCCGGCTTTCAGCATGTCATCTACCCGTTGGTTGATGCGGCGGTAAAGCTCGGGTCTGGGTAAGTGCATTTGCAAATAGACCGGTCGGAATTCCCGCGGCGGCGCATGGCGTCTGTGAAAGCTGGAAAAAGGACGCCCGCTGGCGCGGTAGATGGCCAGGGCGCGCAGTAAGCGGTGGGGATTATTAAAATCCACCTTCTGGGCGTATTCGGGATCCACCCTTTTTAATTCGGCTTGCAAAAAAGCAATTCCTTCCCGTTGATAGCGATCTTCCAGCGCTTGCTTAATAGCTGCCGGCACGGGAGGAAAGACGTCCAACCCCTCACAAAGCGCCTTGATGAATAGCCCGGAACCGCCCACCAAAACAACTATCCGGTGGGTTTGAAAAAGTTTTTGCAGCAGGGCCAGGGCGTCTCGCTCGAAGGCGCCCGCGCTGTAGGTATCTTCAATGCTTAGGCTATCAATGAAATAGTGCGGCACCGTGGCGCGTTCTGCTGCTGTAGGCTTGGCCGTGCCGATGTTCATTTCCCGGTAAAATTGCCGGCTATCGGCCGAGAGGATCACCGTGCCGTAATGCCGGGCCAGGTGGATGGCCATTTCGGTTTTTCCACTGGCCGTGGGGCCGCCAACTACGATTAAGAATTTTTTTTTCGACATACTGCTAAAATAGCCTAAAGCAAATTGATTATAGGAATTGTATCTTTATTTTAATATCGCCCCTTAAGCGTGCGGTGAAAATTTGTGAAGAGATTCCTGAACCGGCTTATTATAGTCTGACAACATGAGATTTGTGAAAATAGGAGGCCGCTATTTTTTCGGCTGGCAAGTCTTGATCCCGACCGCAAGCGTCGGGGGCGA
>CAYWHT010000214.1:0-7129 GCA_964458135.1 uncultured Saprospiraceae bacterium
GCTATCCCGGGACTGGTCAGCGACCTGGCCGACGTACTGGATACCGTCGTGCAGCGCGTTCGCAAGAAGCACGGCAAAGTGGAGCACCTGCCCAAGGCGGTGCGCCAGATGACGGGCCGGGTGCGGGCGCTCTTCAACGAGACCGACAACGGCGCCACGGTCAATAACCTCATCCAGGACGCCATCGATGAGGCCATCGGCGAAAGCGAAAACGGACTGTCCCAGGAGATGGAATGGTTCCGCGAGGAGCTGGGTGATTTCAATTTCGCGCTGACGCGCCCCTACTACGACGTCTACGAAAAGCAGGAAGCCGGCAGCGGCGGCCTGTTTAGCATCACCATCAACCCGACGACCTGTAAGGGCTGTATGGAGTGCGTGGCGGTCTGTAACGACGACGCCCTGCGCATCGTCCCCCAAACCGAAGAATCGGTGGGCCGCCTGCGCCAAAATTGGGATCTGTGGCTCGACCTGCCCAATACCCCCGACAAATACAAGCGGGTGGACAACCTGGAGGAAAAGATCGGCCCGCTGGAAAGCATCCTTCTCAATAAGGACGCCTACCTGGACTTCAGCGGCGGCGACGGCGCCTGCCTGGGCTGCTCCGAAAAATCGGTCCTCAACCTGTTCATCGCCACGGTGGAATCGCTCATGCAACCGCGCATCCAAAAGCACGTGGCCTACCTGGAAGACCTGATCGCCCGCCTGGAAAAACACGTGCAGACAAAGCTCTTCCACGCGGTCAACATCAGTGATGCCGACCTGATGTCGAAGGTCGTCTCCGACGCCCAAAATACAGATCTGACCATTGCCGGCCTGGCCAAGAAGGTGGAATCCATGCAGGGCGCCGAACCGATCGACCAGCGCTGGCTGCGCGAGCTCACCCAGCTGCTGGCCAAACTGAAGCAACTGAAGTGGAAATATACCGACGGCCTCACCGGCAAGGGGCGCGCATCCATGGGTATGAGCAACGCCACCGGCTGTACGTCGGTCTGGGGTAGCACCTACCCCTACAATCCCTACCCCTTCCCCTGGGCCAACCACCTCTTCCAGGATTCCACCTCCATGGCCATGGGCATCTTCGAGGGCCACATGGCCAAGATGGCGGAAGGATTCCGGGCCATCCGCAAGGCGGAACTGGAACTGCAGGGCGCCTACCGGCCGTCGGAGCACGATGAGTTTTTTACCTACTTCAACTGGAACCAATTTACCGATGAAGAGTGGCAGCTCTGCCCGCCGGTAGTCGTGGTGGGCGGTGACGGCGCGCTCTACGATATCGGCTTCCAGAACCTGTCGCGCCTCATGGCCTCCGGCAAGCCCATTAAGGTGATCGCCGTCGACACCCAGGTGTACTCCAATACCGGCGGTCAGGCCTGTACTTCCGGCTTCCTCGGCCAAGTGTCGGATATGGCGCAGTACGGCAAAGTGTGGCAGGGCAAGCCCGAGCCGCGCAAGGAGATCGGCCTGATCGGCATGGCGCACCGCAACACCTACGTCTTACAAGCCACCCTGGCCAACACCAGCCAGATGATCGAAGGCTTTATCGACGGCCTGATGACGCGGCGGCCCGCCCTCTTCAACCTCTACACCACCTGCCAGCCCGAACACGGCGTGGGCGACGATATGGGCGCCCACCAGGCCAAGCTGGCCATGGAATCGCGGGCTTACCCCATCTTCAAGTACAATCCCGACGCCGGCAAGACCGCCAAGGAGGCCTTCGACCTCAGCGGCAACCCGGCCATGGACCAGATATGGCCCACGTACCAGCTGAAATACCTGGAAAACGGCCGCGAAAAAGCAATGGAAGTAGCGATGACCTTCGCCGACTTCGCCATCACCGAAGGCCGCTTCCGCAAACACTTCCGCAAAGTACCGCGCGATGCGTGGAACGAGAATATGGTCGTCCTGGCCGACTTCCTGGAAATGAACCCGGAAGAACGCGAAGGTAAATTCCCCTTCATCTGGGCGGTCGACCGCAAGCAGCGCCTTAGCCGCGTGCTCGTCGCCGAACGCATCGTCGAATCCTGCGAGGAGCGGCGCGACTTCTGGATCATGCTGCGCGACCTGGCGGGCGCAACACCGCAGAAAGCCGAACCGGAAGATCTCGAACAGAAAATCCGCACCGAGGTGGTCAGCAAGATCACCCAGGGACTCATGCAACTGGCCGGCGGCGACGCCAACGCCCTGGCCGACATACAATTAGCAACCGAATCTCCCGCCGCTCCCGAATCGACGGAGACTTCCGATTCCCCCGAAGACGGCTACATGGCCCCCTGGATCGAAACGGACGAATGCACCTCCTGCGACGAGTGCGTCAACCTGAACCCGAACATCTTCGCCTACAACGCCAATAACAAAGCCTACATCAAGGACCCGGAGGGCGGCCCCTACGAGGACCTGGTGAAGGCGGCGGAAAAGTGTACCGCGCGGGTAATCCACCCGGGACTGCCAAAGGACCCGGCAGGGAAGGAGAAGTGGATTGAGCGGGGGAAAAAGTTTAATTAGTGCCCAAAGCACTATTGGACCCATACCGTAAATTTTTCGAAATCATTGTTCATGACGCTATTCAATCTCCATAAAAACACTTTCAAAAACGGCATCCATCCCCCGGAGCACAAGGAGGAGACCAACGGGTCCCCTATCCGGCAGTTCCCCTTTGCTCCGGTCATTATACTGCCTACGGTCCAGCACATCGGCAAGCCGCCCAGGATCTTGGTCCGGGAAGGGCAAGAAGTCGTGCGGGGACAGTTATTGGCGGAGGCCGATGGGTACATGTCGGTTCCGCTGCACGCACCGGTATCGGGTACGGTTAGGAAGCTGGACCGAACGCCAACGATCTCCGGCAAGATGGCGCCGGGCATTTACCTGGAGCCCTTTCCCGGGGCGACCCAGGAGGTGTTGGAAGGCGCGCCCGTAGACCTGGAGACGGCTTCCGCCGAAGAGATCCTGCAGGGCGTGCAGGATGCCGGAATTGTGGGATTGGGCGGGGCGGCCTTCCCGACGCACGTCAAGCTGAAGGTGCCGGAAGACAAGCCCTGCGATGTCCTGATCATCAACGGCATCGAGTGCGAGCCCTACCTGACGACCGATCACCGCGTGATGCTGGAGCAGGGGGATGATATTTTCATGGGCATCCGCTACCTGCTCAAGTCTTCCGGGGCGAAGCGGGTGATCATCGGCATTGAGGCCAACAAGCAGGATGCGGCCGATCACCTGGAAGCCATGATCCCGGACGATCTGCCGGTGACGGTGGAAGTCCTGCCCGTAAAATACCCCCAAGGGGCGGAGAAGATGCTGATTACGGCCCTGCTGGGGCGGGAGGTGCCTTCGGGCGGCCTGCCGATCGATGTGGGGACAGTAGTCGTCAACGTGGCCACCACGGCGGAGATCGGGCGGTTGCTGCCGCACGGGCGCGGCATCCAGGAGCGGGTGATCACCATCACCGGCCCCGGAGTGAAAAAGAAAGGTAATTATTTGATTCCGATCGGAACCCCGCTGCGCTTCGTCCTGGAGCAGGTGGGCGTCGACGAGCGGATTAGCGAAGTATATATGGGCGGCCCGATGATGGGGACGGCGGTTTCGGATCTCAATATCTCCGTCGTAAAGGGCAGCTCGGGCATCGTGGTTTTCACCGAAAAGGAGGCTAAGCGGCCCGAGAAGATCTACCCCTGCATCAAGTGCGGGGCCTGCGTCGATGCCTGTCCGCTCTCGTTGAATCCCTCCAAGCTGGGCATCCTGGCCAAATTCGAAGCCTACGAGGAGATGGCCGCGGAGCATAATCTGATGGATTGCTTCGAATGCGGGGCCTGCGCCTACGTCTGCCCCTCGAACATTCCGCTTGTGCAGTATTTCCGGTTGTCGAAAAAGATCGTTCGCAAACGCCAAGCAACCCATGGTTAAGAAAACACTCCATATCAGCACCTCGCCCCACATCACCAAGAGGATCAGCACGGAGATGATCATGCAAAATGTCGTCTGGGCCCTGATTCCGGTGGCGGGATTTGCCGTCTTCGCCTTCGGCATCAATGCGCTGTTGGTGATCGTTGCCTCCGTCGTCTCCTGTGTGCTCACCGAGCACCTGGCCAGCAAGCTGAACGGCCGGGCGAGTACCATCTCCGACTGGTCGGCCGTCATCACCGGCCTGCTATTGGGACTGATCCTGCCGCCGGCCTTCCCCATCTGGATGGCCGCCTGCGGGGGCATCCTCGCCATCGCGCTGGGCAAGCTGGTCTTCGGCGGGCTGGGGTACAATGTATTCAATCCCGCGCTGGTGGGGCGGGCAGTATTGCAAGCCGCCTTTCCGGTAGCCATCACCACTTGGCATCCGGCTTTTATGGCGGATCGCTTCCGATCGGTGGCCGGCTCCGTCACCACCTTTCCTTTCATGACGCCCGAATTTGACGCCGTTTCGGGGGCTACGCCCTTGGCCGCCTTCAAATTCGATGGGGTGACGACCGATATGGCCGATCTGGCGCTGGGGCTCACCTCCGGTTCCACCGGCGAAACCTCCGCCCTATTGATTCTCCTGGGCGGCATCTACCTGGTCGCCCGCAAGATGATGAACTGGCGGATACCGGTGGCCATCCTCGCCACGGTCTACGCCTTCAGCGGCATCCTCCACTGGGTGGACCCGCAGGCCTACCCCTCCCCTCTATTCATGCTCTTTTCGGGCGGATTGATGCTGGGGGCGGTCTTTATGGCGACCGATATGGTGGCTTCGCCGGTGACGCCGCTGGGGGTAACGCTCTACGGCGTGCTGATCGGCGCGCTGGTCGTGGTGATCCGCATCTGGGGCGGCCTGCCGGAAGGCGTAATGTATGCCATCCTAATGGCCAATGCCATTTCGCCACATATTGATAATTGGATAACGCCCCGCGTGTACGGGACGCTCTATAAACAACAAAAAGCATGAATTCATCGAATACGGCGCCAACCAAAAGCCAGCCGGGCAGCTTCCAGATGCTGCGCGCCATGGTGGGCATTGGCCTACTCTGCGCCCTGCTGATCGTATTGACCTTCGAGGGAACCAAACCGGTCATCGCGCAGAATAGAGCCGAAGCTCTACAAGAAGCGGTCTTCCAGGTCTTGCCGGGCATCGTCAAAAAGAAAACGTTCCGCTTGCAGGAAGACCAGACCTTTACCGAAGTAAGCGATGAAGCTACCGAAGGCCGGCTGGTCCACGCCGGCTACGATGAAAACGACGCGCTGGTGGGTATCGCCATCGAGGCCAGTGGCATGGGCTACGCCGATGTCATCCGCATCCTCTACGGCTACGATCCCGATGCCGAGGCAATCATCGGCTTCCACGTACTGCAAAGCAAAGAGACGCCCGGACTGGGCACCAAAATCGAAACCGATCCCGACTTCCTCGCCAATTTCGACGGCCTGGATGTTTCGCTTAACGCGGATCATACAGCACTGCAGCATAAGATCGAGCCCGTTAAAGAAGGGGAAAAAGAACACCCCTGGCAGGTGGACGGCATCACCGGGGCGACGATTTCTTCCCAGGCGGTGGGGAATATCCTCCGGGAAAGCACCGCCTTTTGGATTCCGCTGATTTATGAACAGCGGGCGGTTTTTGAAAAGGATTGAAGTGATTTGTTGTCCGCAGATTATTGCGATGCACGCAGATGCCCATCGGGCAGTGTAAAATCCGCGGCCATCCCAGCCATCTGCGGACCGCTTTCTGCCGCGCTCACTCGGGGAACTGTCCGCAGATGGGCAGGATGGGTTGGGATGGATGGCTGGCACAAAGCGATCTGTGGAACGCACAAAAGCATAAAAGACAAAGAAAAAGTAATCCATGACCACTAGTAATCAGGATCAACGCGCAGGCAAATCCACTGATGAATTCATCAAAGGCCTCTGGCGCGACAACCCTGTCTTCGTCCAGGTACTGGGCATGTGCCCGGTCCTTGCGGTGTCCAACACCGCCGTAAACGCCCTGGCCATGGGGTTGGCCACCGCCTTCGTTATGTTGATGTCGAACATCCTGGTGTCTTCGCTGCGGCATTTTATCCCCAAGCAGGTGCGCATTGCCTCTTACATCCTGATCATCGCCACCTTCGTCACGATCACCGACTACGCCATTCAGGCCATCAGTATCGAGCTGCACAAGAGCCTGGGCGCCTTTATTTCGCTGATCGTAGTGAACTGCCTGATCCTGAGCCGCGCCGAAGCCTTTGCCTCCAAGAACAACCTGCAACGCTCGGTGATGGACGCGCTGGGCATGGGCGTCGGCTTTACGTTTGCGCTGCTATGTCTGGGGGCGGTGCGCGAGCTGCTGGGCAACGGCACACTGTTCGGTCTGCCCCTCTTCCCGGAAGGCTTTCAGGCGTGGATCGTGATGATCCTGCCGGCGGGTGGCTTTTTTACGCTGGCCATTTGGCTACTGGTATTTAATGCGGTAAAAGAAAAAAGCGCAACGACATGACCGATCAATCTCTCTGGACCATCTTTATCCAGTCCAGCCTCGTCAACAATTTCGTGCTGGCCTACTTCCTGGGCATTTGCCCGTTTCTGGGCGTCTCCGGCAAGATGGAGACCGCCACGAAGATGGGCGGGGCGGTGACCTTCGTGATGCTCATCAGCTCGATCTGCGCCTACGGCATCCACGCTTTGCTGGTGGCCATCAATGCGCCTTTCCTGCAGCTGATCAGCTACATCGTAGTCATCGCTTCGACGGTGCAGCTGGTGGAGATGTTCATCAAAAAAATGAGCCCGGCCCTCTTCCGGGCCCTCGGCATTTTCCTGCCGCTGATCACCACCAACTGCGCCATCTTGGGCGTCGCCCTCTTCCAGACCAATAAGGGCTACGGCTTCCTCGAGAGCCTGTTTTACGCCCTGGGAGCGGGTGTGGGTTTTACGCTGGCGCTGGTGCTCATCGCGGGCCTGCGCGAGCAGCTGGGCTTCGCCGAGGTGCCCAACCTGGTGAAGGGTACAGCCCTGACGCTGCTCATTGCGGGGATTTTGTCTTTGACGTTTATGGGGTTTGCGGGATTAGGGTAGTGCATGGTGCCTGCCTGCCCTCCGGGAGGTAGGAATAGTGCCCGTCCTCGTTCCTCGGCCGGGTAAAAATAGTGGATGGGTTTACATGGGCTCCACCGTAAGCTGGATCATAACCTGGTATTTA
>CAYWHT010000215.1:0-7082 GCA_964458135.1 uncultured Saprospiraceae bacterium
CTACGAAAGGCTCGTTGTAGGTGAGTTCTTCGCGCCAAACCAGGGTGTCGGGCAGGGCGTCCTGGTAGATTTCGGGATAGGACTCGCCGAAGACGCGGTCGAGCCAGTAAAGGTATTCCCGGTAATTGAGGTTCGAGACTTCGGTTTCATCCATGTAAAAGGAGGAGACCGTGACGCGGCGGGGTACATTATTCCAAGAATAGGTGACATCCTCTTGCGTGACGCCCATCGTAAAGGTGCCTCCTTCGATGAGGACGAGGTTGGGGCCGGAGATCTGACCCTCGTAGTCCCGTTTCTCGAAACCACCCCATTTGGTATCGTTGTACTTCCAGCCCGTTGCCGAGGAGCGTTCGTTGCTCCCGCAGGAGCTCAACACCAGAGCGACTCCCAAGAGCAGGGCGCTTAACTTCAACCAGTTTTCCATGTTTCCTGACAGCATTTTAATATTGGGAAATGACGAAACAATTGTCTTGTTGACTGACAAATATATACTTATTTATAATCTTTTCGTAACGCGTTTTACTTAAAGAGTTTCAAGCAATCGTTATACCGGGAGGCGCGACGTTTGCGCTGCAGGGCTTTGCTGTTTTCGAAATTGATCGTCAGGGATATTTCGTGCGTTCCGCCCGTCCGGGCTATTCCCAGGCTCGAAAGGGTGAAGTCATAGCTGTATCCCATCTGAAAGACGCCGTAGCGGTACCCTACCGAGGCAATGGCGGCGTCGGGATTTTCAGCCGTATGGCGATACCACAAGCCGGCAAAAACCTGATCGTAGGAAGCATAAGCTCCTAAATTAACCTGCATAAAGTCTGCCTGCCGTATAAAAACAACGTTCGGAGATATGAACGACGGGCTATTTGGATTATTGCCTCCCCCCATTACAAATTCGGCCCCCAGCTGAGCGTTGAGGCGTAGGGGCATGCCGACGACCAAATTTTCGTTGACGTCGAGTAATTGGTCGATGGGGCGATTGAGGTGTTTGACCGACAAACCGCCGTAAAAGCGCTTGCCGTAGGCCAAAACGCCGGCGCCGATATCGAAGACCGTAGTGTTGAGGTTTTCCGGGGGCTGCTCTTCGCTGATATTGGGATTGCCTTCGCCATCTACTTCGCCGGTCAGGGGATCGAGCTGATCCAGGAAGACGAGGCGGTTCCAGTCGAGGCGGGTTTGGATGATCCCGGCTTCTATGCCGAATTTGATGGCGAAGTCTGAGCGCGTATTGATCTGGTAACTGTATACGCCCCGCAAGCGGTGCGTCTGGTAAATGCCGTCGCCCGCATCGTCGGTCATGAGGATGACGCCCAGGCCGCTATTCAATTCTTCCAGCGGTTGCTCGTAAGTGGCGGCGTAGGTGACGAAGGCGTTGGGCCAGGACGGCCACTGATTGCGGTAATTGAAGGTGATCCGGGGAGCGTAGGTCACCCCGGCGAAGGCCGGATTGAGGTGCAGGGGCGCCGAATAAAACTGACTAAATACGGGATCCTGGGCATACAACACCTGACATGCCAGGGTAAGCGCGAAGACCAATACCGGCAGCTTTTTCATCATGAATGGGTACAACTTTTAGGTTAATAAAGGCGAAAACCGCAATAGGCGATAGCCTGCACAATGCTTAACCCCTTTCTACGCAGGCAGTTCATGGCTCCCCATGGGTAGCATAGGGCGATTCGGGCATCATCGGCCTACTTTGTCCGGTTTCCAGCAAATTTGTCAGAGGTGTTCTCTACGATTTAGGGCCAAATCGACCTATGTTTGTGCAGCCGACAAAAATGACCCCTGTTCGGCTGACGGGAGGAACAATCCGTATTTTAGTTCCAACGTTTTAAGGGTGTTTTGAATTATAAAGCCGCCTCATTTCTCCATAAGCAACATACGCAAATTATGAAGAATTTTTTCGCCGCACTGTTCTTCATCCTGTTTTTAAGTCCGGCATCCGCCAATTCCCCCATTCTTATCCAGGAACGCCTGCAGTGGACCGACGAGCCGCAGCGCGTACAAATCGCCGGAGAAACTTTCCAGCGTTGGGGGTTCCAGGGCGCCGTCTTCGCCGATGACAGTCCGGTACTCCCCGTCTTTGTCACCCGCTTCCCCCTGGAGGGATACGGCAGGCTGAGCGTAGAGGTGGTGCGCACCCGCTACGAAAAACTGCCCCTGCAAAAATTGCCCGAAAGCGCACAAGACTTGATTTCCGAACAACTGCGTTTCGACACCCGCATCGAAAAACACCACCGCAGCCACTACGGCAAATTGGCCGTAGTGCCCATCGTGCGCCGGGGCGGCGGCTACGAGAAGCTGGTGGAGATGGAGGTGCGCGTCGAGTGGACGGCTGTCAACCGGGCGCGCCCGCGCGGGCCCGGCTTTGCCGATAATTCCGTATTGCGCAATGGCGATATCTACCGCATCGCCGTCGAAGAGAGCGGCATCCACCGCATCGGCTACGACTTTCTCAGCGGGCTCGGCCTGAACATCGATAACGTCAATCCCGACAACCTGCAACTCTTCGGCAACCCCGGCGGCATGCTGCCCACCGACGTCTTCGCCGACCGCCCCGACGACCTGCTGGAAAACGCCATCCAAATCGTCGGCGCCGATGACGGCAGCTTCGACCAAGGGGATTACATCCTGTTTTACGCCGAAGGGCCGGACCGCTGGCGGGCTGCCGAGGAAGACGATTTTGTCTTTCAGAAAAATATCTACGACGACCGCAATTTCTATTTTATAAAAGTGGGCGATGAAGCGGGCCTGCGCATCGAGGAGCAAAGCAGCCTCGACAACACGGCCTTTACATCCTCCGCTTCCGACGCCTTCGTCCGCTTTGAAGAAGACCGCCTCAACCTCCTGCACGAGTGGCGGCCCAATACCCAGGGATCGGGACAGCGCTGGTACGGCGACCGCTTCCGGGTGGCCCGCGAGAAGACTTACGACAACCTGTTCACCCTAAACAATATCGACCCGACAACGCCCGTACGCATCAGGGCGGAGATGGCGCTGCGCGCCCTGCAACGCTCGCGTTTTACGCTGGAAGTCAACGGCGGCAGCCTGCAAAGCGACCTGGCCCGGCGCGTGTCTTTCCTGACGGGGCCGGGCTCCAATGAGATCGATTACGCCGCCACCGGCCGGCTCGACGAAACGCTCCAACTCGAGCAAGCGGAAGTGGACGTTACGCTGCGCTATCCCCACCCGGCAGGGGCGGGCGACGGCAGCGAGGGGTGGCTCGACTTCATTCAGCTCAATTACCGCCGCCAACTCGTCATGAACGGCGACCAGATGCGCTTTCGCGATACGCGCACCACCGATTTCCCCACCGCTTCCTTCCGCTTGCAAACCGGTAATAGCAATCTGGAAATCTGGGATATCACCAACCCGCAACGGCCCCGCCGCCAGATAACTGATACCGACGGGCAGGAATCGGTCTTCGGATTCAATTCTCAAAGCTTGAAAACCTTCCTCGCCTTCCGGCCCAACGGCAGCTTTCCCCAGCCCGAGGCGGTAGGCCCCGTCGCGAACCAGAACTTGCACGCCATCGACCGTCTCAACATGCTTATCCTCTACCATCCCGACTTCGAGGAATCCGCCCGCAGGCTGGCCGAGCATCGCCGCAGCCATAGCGGCCTGGAAGTGGCCGCCGTCCCCGTGCAACGAGTATTCAACGAATTTTCCAGCGGCCGCAAAGACCCTTCCGCCATCCGCAACTTTATGCGCATGCTTTACGAGCGAGACGAAAATTTCCGCTACCTCCTCTTGTTCGGTGACGGATCTTTTGATTCCCGCGATATTTACGAGTTGGGGGGCGACTTCGTGCCCGTTTACGAAACCCGCGACTTCAATCCGCTTTCGGCTTTTCCCTCGGACGACTATTACGGCATCCTGGAAAACGAAAACGCCAATAATCCCCTCGACGGCATCCTCAACATCGGCGTCGGCCGCCTACCGGTCAAAACCATGGAGGAAGCGACTATCCTGGTCGACAAGATCATCCGCTACGAGACCGAGCCGAATACGCTGGGCGACTGGCGCAACCGCCTGGTTTTCGTGGCCGACGACGAAGACGGCATGTTGCACACCCAACAATCCAATAACATCGCCCTCAACATTGAGGAACGCTTCGGCAGTTTTAACCTGAATAAGATCTACCTCGACGCTTTCCCGCAGGTTTCCACGCCGGGGGGCAACCGCTTCCCCGCGGCCACCGAAGCCATCAACCAATCCATCTTCCAGGGCGCATTGGTGATGACGTACCTGGGGCACGGCGGCAGCAGTGGTTTGGCGCAGGAACGGGTGCTGAGTATTTCCGATATTCTGCAGTGGGAAAACCGGGAGAAATTGCCCTTATTTTTGACGGCGACCTGCTCGTTTACCGGCTTTGACGATCCGGCGTTCGTCACCGCCGGCGAAGAGGCCATCCTCAATCCGCGCGGCGGCGTAGTGGGCTTGCTGACCACCGTGCGGGCCGTTTTCGCCAGCTCCAACGCCGCCCTCACCGAGCGGGCGCTGCAGCGTTTGTTCGAGCGGCGGAGCAATGGAGATATCCGTCCGCTCGGCGAAGTGATGCGCCTGGCGAAAAACGATTTGAACAGTTCCTTCCGCACCGAAAACTCGCGCAAGTTTCTCCTCATCGGCGATCCGGCCATGCAATTGGCCATTCCCCGCTACGGGGTGGAAACCACCGCCATTGACGGCGAAGCGGTGGGTGGAGAAATTACCGATACCCTACGCGCCCTGCAACAGGTGACCGTCTCGGGCCGGCTGCTGAATGACGAGGGCGAGCTGTTCAGGGAGTTCAACGGGTTGATCTTTCCCACCGTATTCGACAAGCCGTTGGAGTTAACTACCTTGGGGCAGGATCCCGGCAGCTTCCGCTTCAATTTCGAGCAGCAGCGCAACGTCATCTTCAAGGGGCGCGCCTCAGTGACCAAGGGGGAGTTTGAATTTACCTTTGTAGTGCCCAAAGACATCAACTTCGATTTTGGTCGCGGCAAGATCAGTTATTACGCCTCGCAAACGGCCCAGCGCAACGACGCCGCCGGCGCCTACGAGGGCATCGTCATCGGGGGCGCCGGCGAAGACGCCCTGGCCGACGATCAGGGCCCCGAAGTGGAGGTCTTTCTAAATTCCATCGACTTTGTCTTCGGTGGGGTAACCGGCCCCTCCCCCACCCTGCTGGTGCAACTGCGCGACGATAACGGCATCAACGTCGTGGGCAACAGCATCGGCCACGACCTGGAAGGCATCCTCGATGAGGACACCCAAAACACCTTGCTGCTCAACGACTTCTACGAAGCCGAAGTCGACGACTTCACCCGCGGCAGCGTGCGCTTCCCGCTCGAAGATCTCGAACCAGGGCGGCATACGCTTCGCGTGAAAGCCTGGGACGTGGCCAATAACTCGGCCGAAGGCTATACGGAATTCGTGGTGGCCGAGGGCGAGGAGATCGCCCTGGAGCGGGTGCTCAACTACCCGAACCCATTTACAGAATTCACCTGCTTTCAATTTGACCACAACCTGGCCAACCAACAGCTGGACGTGCTTATCCAGATCTTCACCGTATCGGGGCGCCTGGTTAAAACCATCGAGCGCAGCTTTTTTTCCGACGGCGCCCTGCGCCGCGACGACTGCATCAGTTGGGACGGGCGCGACGATTTTGGCGACCGGCTCGCCCGGGGCGTTTACCTGTACAAAGTTAAAGTCCGGGCTGTCAACACCGGAAATACGACATTGGAGGGGGAAAGTGCATTCGAAAAGTTGGTGATCTTAAAATAAGTTCCGCCTTTTTACGTAAAAGAGTTGAGAAAGCTTGTTGGGCGTTTACCCTGTGGAATAGTCGCTCTGCGAATTCCACAGGGTAAACGCCCAACAAGCTCTAAGTTTTCAACTTCCTCAACCTGAACAGGCAGTGCGAAAATAATCCGCTAACTGCCTATATTTGCGAATGAATAAACTGTACTTGGTTCCATGAAACAACAACTACTCCTTCGGGTTCTGACGCTGCTCTTCGCCTTGGCGGCCCTGCAAAATGCTTCCGCCCAGGGGCTTTGCGCGCTAAACGAAAACGGCGATCCCATCGGCATCAACGGCGGGGAATGCGTGAACACCATCGTTACGGGGGTTCCGTTTTTGCGCATTACGCCCAATGCGCGCAACGGCGCCCTGGGAGATGCCGGCATCGCGGTATCGCCCGATGCTTCCGCCATGCACTTCAATGCCTCCAAGCTGGCCTTCGTTGAAGATAAACTGAGCGTGGAAGCCTCCTATACGCCCTGGCTGCGGTCATTGGGTTTGAATGACGTCTATCTGGCTTATATGTCGGGTTATTACAACATCGATGACCTCCAAACGATGGGTTTTAGCCTGCGCTTTTTCTCCCTGGGAGATATCCAGTTCACCGACGAAAACGGTGAGCCCCTAGCCATCGGACGCCCCAATGAATTTGAAGTGGCCTTCGCCTATTCGCGTAAGCTGGCCGAACGCTTCTCCGCCGGCGTTACCGCCAAATTCATCTACTCCAACCTCGCCGCCGGCCAAAGCGCCCCCGGTGGTGAAGTGATCGAAACGGGAACGGCCGGCGCCGCCGACATTTCTTTCACCTACCAGGCGCCTATCGATCTGCAGAACGGCGAATCCAACCTGCGTCTCGGCCTCGCCGTGAGCAATATCGGCTCCAAAATAACTTATACCGCTTCCACGGTAAGGGACTTTCTTCCCGCCAACCTGGGAATCGGCGGCGCCTGGGAAATCGATTTCGACCAATACAACCGGCTGACCTTTACTACCGATGTCAACAAGCTTTTGGTGCCCACGCCCTGCGTCGGCCCCGATTGCGATGAAGACAACAACGGCATCGAGGATTATCGCGAGGAATCGCCCATCGGCGCCATCTTCTCCTCCTTCGGCGATGCGCCCGGCGGCTTCAGCGAAGAGATGCAGGAGCTCATGTACAGCTTCGGCCTGGAATACTGGTACGACGAGCAATTTGCCGTGCGGGCCGGCTACTTCAATGAGCACGTCCTCAAAGGCAACCGCAAGTACCTGACCGTCGGGCTGGGGCTGAAGTACAACATCTTCGGATTGGACTTCTCCTACCT
>CAYWHT010000216.1:0-7056 GCA_964458135.1 uncultured Saprospiraceae bacterium
AAGCCCTGAAGGGGCGCATCACCACCCGGAAAATCTGGAATGACTTCCTGGCCACCCTGAATTTCGAGCGCGGCTTTTTTTACACGCTCCTGCAGATGGCTTACCGCCCCGCCGGACTACCTGCTGGTCGACCGGCAGAGGATCATGAAGCCCTTTAATTTCTCGATCTTGCTGATCGCGCTTTCCGTGGTGGTCATGGCGCAGGTTAAGGGGATTATGGAGCCCTTCGCCAGGGGATGCCTGGATGCGATGGGCGAAGGCTTTAATCCCATCAAGCTCCAGCGCTTTACGAATACTTTCCTGGATTATTACACCCTCCTGCTGATCCTTTGGGTGCCGATCATCGCCTGGTTGGGCTGGCTGTTCTTTCGCCGGTCATCGGGCTATAATTTTGCCGAAAATCTGGTGTTACATAGTTTTTTGCTGGGTTTCCAATCTTTTCTCTTCATTCTCACCGTACCTCTGACGGCCGTAGTCGGTACGGAAAACGCCATGTAAACTTGCAACAAACTGTTTTGATTTTGGATTTTTGATTTTGGATTTTTGATTTGCGGCGCCTAATCCAAAATTAAAAATCAAAAATCAAAAATCATCACAGCGCATCATACACCCGGCGCAGCATCTCCCCCAATTGCGAGGGTTCCAGCCAGCGTGTCACCATCACCATATCGTTTTCTTCATCCACTACGATGTAGTTGCCTCCGAAGCCGGCGGCGTAATAGAGGTGGTCGGGTACGCCTTCGTAGCTGCGTTCGCCGCGGTTGAGCCACCACATGTAGCCGTAGCTTTCGTTGGCCTGGGAGGGTTGTTGCACCCTTTCGACCCAATCTTCGGAGATCAGTTGGCGGTCTTGCCAGCGGCCCCGGCGCAGGAAGAGCAGGCCGAAGCGCGCGTGATCGAGCGTATTGATAAAGACGCCCCCGCCGGAGTGGCCGCCCCCGCTGACGGATTGCACCTTGACGCCGTCGACGTTGACGTAGGAGGTCTCGTACCCGTACCAGCGCCAGGTGGTGGAGGCGCCGATGGGGTCCATGACACGTTCTTTGAGGATTTGCGGCAGCGGCCGGCGCCACACTTGCAGCAGGGAGTAGGCCAGCACGTTGACGCGCACGTCGTTGTATTCAAAGTTGGTTCCCGGCTCGTAGAAGGGGCGGTCGCGCCAGTCGTCGACACCCCCTTCGCGCGGCGGCCGGTCGGCCCAGTCGGGCATGCCGAAGAGGTGGCCCGACCAGTCGCTCGACTGCGTCAGCAGGTGGTCCCAACTGATTTGGGCGTTGTGTTCCCCTTCGAAGGCGCCGTCCCAGACGTAGTCGACCACCTTGTCATCCACGCTCCGGATGAGGCCGGCATCCAGCGCCAGGCCCGCCACGGTGGAGAGGTAGCTTTTGGTGACGCTGAAGGTCATATCCACGCGCTCCACATCACCCCACTGGGCGACGATGTAGCCGTCTTTGAGGATGACGCCCGCCGGGCCGCCCCGTTCTTTGGTGGGCCCGACGATCCGGTGGTAGGGCTCGCGTTCAAAGCCCTTGAGGATGTTGATGCGCATGTCGCGCACGCCGGCGTATTCGTTGTCGATGGCAAAATCGACTGCGGATTGGAGTTGACCGGGATCGAGACCGACCTCTTCGGGCGATTTGGCGGCCCACTCGCCGCGGGGCGGGTAGTAGGTCTGGGCAGGCAAGACCTCGATCAGGAGGAGGTTGAGGATTAGGGCTTGAAGTACTAAATGGAAGGTTGGCATGGGTTGCATTTGGACCTGGATTTGTTTGGGGGAAGATAGCAAAAATCAACCGGGATTGGGGGATGGCCCTGGGCCTGGCGGTCCTTTAAAACCCGGATGTCCCAATTTGACTCAAACTGTCCCAAACTGTCCCATTTTTATATTGAGGCGGTGGTCGGCGGTTTATAATTTTATATTCAACAAAGCGGAAGACTATAAGCATGCGGCGGTAATACGCCACGATATCGTTTTCCTCGGCTCAATCCCACCGATCTATGAGGTGCTTGATTTTTAAACAACAAACTATAAAAAATGAAGCAGTTGAGTGTTTTTGTGCAGATTGTGATGATCGGTGTATTGTGTTCTTGCGAGCATTCGCTGGACAATACCCCCAAGGTAGCTCCCGAGAAGGAGGTGATCCCGCGATTGGTATCGCAGAAGATGATCCCGATGAGTGCTTCGGCCTACGTGCTGAAAAAGCTGGAATCCCTGCAGGTTTCCGGGTTTTTGAGTGACAACGCCTTACAAGTCAAAGAACTGTATAAGCTGAAAACGGATACCGGTTATGACTTTTACGGGCTGACCCTGGAAAGTAAGGAAGCAGGTGATGCGGAAGATCATCTGTTGGCCCTGTATCCGAACCTGGACGGCGAAGACAAGGCGCTGGTGTTTTCCGGCAAGGATGGGCAAGACGAGCTGGAGTTCCGGGTATCGGATTTGGAAGGCAAGCTGTTGCTGGATTCGCGCAAGCTTCCCGTAGCCCAGTCGAGGGCGAAACACAACCAGGGAGATAATTCCAACATGGGCGGCGGTCGCCAGCAGAATTGCGACGCCGTCAGCGATAGCTATGGCGCCTGCATGGACTGCGCCATTGACCTGCTCTACGGCGATTGGCTTAGCTTTGCTACTTGTTCGTTATCCGGTAATTTCCTCTGCCTCGCCGCAGCCGCTATTCATTGCGCTTAGCGATGAGAGATTAATAAGTGTCGTGTTTTAGATAGGCTAGCGATTTTTTCTTTAGCCAGTTCCCGCCCTTAGTGGCGCTAAGGGCGGCGGTTCTTTAACGCCGGATAAAGGAAAAAGCGCTCCTAGAAAACCGACCGTTATTGATTGCTCATCGCTTAAAGAAGGTTCTAATCTTTTATTTGTTAATCTGATGACGCGCGCGGGATGGCTCTTCCCCTTACGGATGAAGAGTCATCCCTTTTGGGGGTTAGAGAATGCTCAGAGCTTGTTGGGCGTTTGCTTTTGATGCCGAAAACGGTCAGCTATTAAGTTGCCGAAAAAAAATGGTGAAGGGAGGTTCCATAGATGGTCATTGGCAGGCCAAAGGGTGTGCTCCCAACACGCTCGAAAGAATGACCTGCTTCAGTAGTGCCAATCTATAATTTTTTCAAAGAACTATTCGGATGCTAACATAGCATCTTTAATAAAATGTATAACTATGGCAAAGCACCTGATCTTTTTTATCCTCTTTATCGTCCTGGTATTCTCCGGCGCCCTGATGCGCCTGGAAAATGTATCCGGTGACAACACCCTATTTGTTTTGGCGCTCCTTTCCCTGGTGTCGGGGATTTATTTCTGGCGGAAACGGCGGGTGGAGGAGTAGTTTTCGAAGCTTTAGGCATGGGCGTTCGCAGGTAAAGCTTCGCTTTATTTCACAGGGCGGGCAGTTTGGCTTCGCAGTAGATGAATTCATGCATAATCCGGGTTAAGTGGAGTGGTAACCCTGAATGGTATGGCTGTCGCCTGAAGGTGTTACCGGAGCTATGCTCTTTCAGGGCGTCCGACAGCTACCTTTGCTCGTAACAGTCTCCGGCTTTGATGCGCTGTAGACCGGTTGAAGATCGGCGAACATTTGGCTGAAGTCGGAGATTTTGACGAGTATATTGAAGCTAAGAAACAGTCCGCAGATGATCGGGATTATTGGGATGCCCTGTTTAGGGGCATCTGCGTTGATGCCACCCATCTGCGGCCCCCTAAAAGGCTTCCATGAAAAGGCGCAATCCATCCAGCCGGTAAAGCAAGTCAAAAGCCAAAAAAGTACCTCCCTACCGATATAGTTCCTATTTTTAAACTGCAGTCGAATGCATCATCCGGGCTAAGCATCGGCGAGGCTTTTTAACGCAGCGAGCTGAAAAAAGAGCAAGTCAGCAATCACAAATTTTGAGTTGGCGGACTATAACACGGCCCGCGTCCCCATAGACTCTTCAGGCCCGCCCAAGAAAGCTTGGCCACTATTCACTAACCACCATTCACTAAATCATGAGACAACTCCTCCCCATCCTACTCCTCCTCACAACCACCGCCCTCGGCGCCCAGCCCAGCGGAACCACTCTCCAATCCCAAATCGACGCCCTGTTCACCGAATGGCGGCAAGCCGACCATCCCGGCGGCGTCGTCGGCATCGTCAAGCGCGGGGAAGTCGTGCTGGCGCGGGCCTACGGATTGGCGAGCCTCGAATACGGCGCGCCCAACACCACCGACACCCGCTTCAATGTCGCCTCCGTCTCCAAGCAATTTACCGCCTTCTCCCTGGTGCTGCTTCAGCAAGACGGTAAACTCGACCTCGACGATCCCGTCCAAAAATACCTGCCCGAGCTGCCCGACTTCGGCCCGGAAATTACGCTGCGCCACCTGCTCAACCACACCAGCGGCCTGCGCAACTTCCAAAACCTGCTCACCATGGCGGGCTGGCGCGAAGGCGACCACATGACCAACGACGACCTGCTGCGCTACATCCAACACCAAGAAGACCTCAACTTCAAACCCGGCGCCGAATACCTCTACTGCAATACCGGCTACAACCTGAGCGCCGAAATCGTAGAGCGCCTCAGCGGCATGAGCTTCCTCGAATTCACCCAAAAACGCATCTTCCAACCCCTCGGCATGACCAACAGCGGCTTCCGCGAAGACGTGGAGGCCGTCCACCAACAAACCGCCACCTCCTACGATGCACAGCCCGACGGTACCTTCAAGCGCCCCAAACCGTTCTGGACCTACGTCGGCAACGGCAACCTCTACACCACCATCGATGACCTCGCCAAATGGCTCGATAACTTCCGCAGCGGGAAAGTGGGCGGCCCGGAGGCCATCGATGCGCTCACCACCCGCGGCATCCTCAACAGCGGCGACACCATCAGCTACGCCCTCGGCCTGGTGGTCAACGACTACCGCGGACTGCCCCGCATCCAGCACGGCGGCTCCATCGGCGGCTACCGCTCCAACCTGACCTACTATCCCGAACAGGAAACCGGCATCATCATCATGAGCAACTTCTCCGAGGGCAACCCCTCCGAAAAAGCGCGCCGGGTGGCCGACGCCTACCTCGCCGACGCATTTCCGCAGCCCAAACCGGAACGGGAAGAGCAAAACCCCTCCATTCCCCGGGAACCCATCGACCTGGCGCCCGAAGATTTCGATCCGCTTGCCGGAATGTATTTCATCACCCTCGACGACGGCATGCTCATCCGCCTGTTCCGCGACGGCGAGCAATTTAAAGCCGAACAGATCGGCGGGCCCACCTTCCCCATCCAGGCTACTTCCGACAGCACCTTCATCGTGCCCGGAACCCCCAACCGCTTCATCGCCCACCGCGAGACCGACGGCACGGCCAACCGACTGACCATCTTCCACCCGCAACGCGAAACCGGCCGCCGCCTCGACCCCGAACTTCTGAAACCCGATTACCTCCAAACCCTTGCGGGCGCCTACTACAGCCCGGAGCTCGATACGCGCTACGAACTCACCTTCCGCGACGGCCAACTGATCGCCAAACACCGCCGCCAGGAATCCTTCACCCTCATGCCGATCGAAAAAGACCGCCTCCAGGCTTCGGCCTGGTACTTCTCCGACGTCAAAATTCAACGCGACGCCGACGGCCGCGTGGAAGGACTGCTGGTGTCGAATGGACGGGTACGGGATTTGTGGTTTGAATTGGAATGAGCTTGGAGCTTGCCCGTCCTCCTTCGTCGGCCGGGTAAAGATTTTTGATTTTGAATTACTAAGACACTAATAAGACACTAAGAGCACTAAGCATTAAATGATAGTGCTTAGTGCTCTTAGTGTCTTAGTGGTTAACAAACCAGAGCGGCAAGCAAGGAACCCCATCCGGGTTAAAACCCACCCCCCACTAAACCAAACCCCTTCCCCGTCTCTTAATGAAAGTAAAACCCAATATAGTCATGAAGACACTCCCATTCAGCAACGGCGATCAAATGCCCGCCATCGGGCTCGGCACCTGGAAATCCGATCCGGGAGAAGTCCGCGACGCGGTCATCGCCGCCATCGAGGCCGGCTATCGCCACATCGATTGCGCGCCCATCTACGGCAACGAAAAAGAAGTCGGCGAAGGGTTGAAGCAAAAGATGGATGACGGCACGGTCAAGCGCGAAGACCTCTGGATCACCTCCAAGCTGTGGAACAACGCCCACCAAAAAGACCAGGTGGAGCCCGCCCTGAAGCAGACGCTGAGCGATCTGGGCATCGAATACCTCGACCTCTTCCTCATCCACTGGCCCGTGGTGCTGAAGCCGGAAGTCGGCTTTCCCCGCAAGGGCGACGACCTGCTTTCTCTCAACGAAGTACCCATCAGCGAAACCTGGGCCGGGATGGAAGGCGCCCGGCAGAAAGGCCTCACCCGCCACATCGGCGTTTCCAACTTCGGCGCCAACCGCATCCAACACCTGATGGAGTCGGCGTCGGTAAAGCCCGAAATGAACCAGGTGGAGCTGCATCCGTACCTGCAGCAAAACGACCTACTGGATTTCTGCCGGCAAAACGGCATTCTGTTGACGGCCTATTCGCCCCTCGGCTCCAAAGACCGCCCCTCCATCCTCAAGAAAGAAGACGAGCCCAGCCTGCTCGAAAACCCGGTCATCAACCAAATCGCCGACAAGCACGGCTGCAAGGCCGCCCAAGTGCTTATCGCCTGGGCCTACCAGCGCGGTACGGCGGTCATCCCCAAATCCGTCAACCCCGAGCGCATCAAGCAAAACCTGGCCAGCAAAGACGTCCGCCTCGACGAAGACGACATGAACCAAATCGCCCAACTCGACAAGCACTACCGCTACGTCGACGGCTCCATCTGGACCATGGAGGGCAGCCCCTACTCGATGGAAGAACTGTGGGCGTAACGCAAGCCGGGGGCGTCAAAGGTCGAGCTCCCAATTCCTTCTGCTGATGGAGGTGGGAAGCTCTTCCCTTTAATTTGATCGATAAACCCAAAATGCCCCTCCACGCTGAAGCCTTAATTTCATAAACCTTAGGGCATCTTAGTGTCTAAGTGTTTTAACAAGCCAGAGCAGCAAGCAAGCATCCCGGTCATTTTACCC